>CBDTVC010000630.1:0-2672 GCA_965363925.1 uncultured bacterium
ACGAATGTCGCTACCCCTCGCTTGCGATTGTGCGGATCTCCGGGTCGGATCCGTTTCAATAAGACTGATCTCAGACTATCTGATGCGTACCACCTTTACCGATTCAGTGCGGTTGTCGGAGCGTAGCTGCACGATGTAGACTCCGATGCCAACCTCAACACCTGAATCCGCTGTGCCGTCCCACCTAACCGTTTGTGGGTCAGCGGAGTATACGACGGGGAGCGTTCTGACTTTACGACCGAGCAAATCGTACACCGCTAGATCAGCGCCGCGGTCAACTGCGGTAATTGAGATGTTTGTTGTTGCAGAAGATGGATTGGGCCAGACGGCGCTAAGCAAAGCGTCTTCACGAAATTCGGAATCTGGCGCCAGGTCGGTACACACAGCAGCCAGCATCTGGATAGCCTGGGCTTGCGTGAAATTAGGATCCGTTCCACCGTCGGGGCCCTGAATGGCGGCAACAATGAAATGTGTATTGGAGATCCAATCGTAGGCGATATCTGAAGATTCGTCGGAAAACACGAGGGTATCTGCCTGGTAGATCTCCGTGGAAGATTGGCTGTCAAGTCGCAGCCTCAGAACGTCGAACGTGCCGCCGGGTGTCGTCGCGGTTCCCCACGCATCCACTGTGTTTACGGTTGAGTCGCGATCGATAAATAGCTGATCTCCAACACTGAAAGAATCGACGGAAATATCCGTAAAAGTGGACCCCATAATCAGCGGTAGCGGTACTTGAAACGGCTCGCCCACATCAAATAATGTCGTATCTCCAAATTGTATCACGTTTCCCAATTCAAGGAGCCCGTCGTTATCGATGAACATGTACTGAAAACTGTTCGCCTCCGATGAGTCGTCTTGGAATGTTGATCCAAATACAAAGTTTGCAGTTGGGAAATCAGCCGCATACGGAGTATCAGCTGGATCAAAAAAATTGGTAATAAACAACTCATCTGAAACCGGCAAGGACGAAAAATCCCAAGTCTGGTTGGCACCTGCTGAGCCGACATCAACCGTAAAAAAGCCGTTTGACGTATCGACGCTTGACGATAGAAATGTTTCGCCAGTCCACGAAAAGAAATCGTTTCCGGTGATTGAAATTTGTGCCGTTGCGGGATGGCCAATCAACAGCGTTGCAACTGCTGCAAGAACTAGTAGCGAGGAGCGCATTTTAGGATACCTTCGTGGTGGTCGGTGATTCTGTTTAGTAGTGAAACGCTGCGGAGGCCGCAGAAAACATCGCAGGGGTCGATTCCCCCGGCAAACACAGCTAGTCGGCTCAAATTAAGGCGAACCAATTTGATTCCCTTCAGCGGCTTATGCTGGTTTTTTGACTTAATCGTTTCGTGGCTTAATCGTTCCATCGATTTGATTCAACAATCAGGCCTGACGCAGCCCGGGTTTGGATGCTGGATTCATCCTTAATCTGGTGCAAGCAGGCGACTAGTGCAACGGATCGGACGTTTATCGCTCCGAGACTACGTTCAGCCCTAACTGTTGGATCGGATTTAGTAATTCGGCTGCCCCGAAGAAGCGTCGCCAAGATTCTGTAAAACTGGCGAATTTTTCGCTCGAAAAACGTGGGGGCCTCCCGGAACCTCCTCCCCGTGATCAACTTACCCATCCCTGCCAACTCGAACCAAGAACAAGGAAGACCTTCAAAGATGTACTACAACCTTGCGGGGTCAGCAAGCCGGATCACCTGGACTAGCCGACGTCCTCGTACCCGACGAAAGTCGAAAGTCTGTCGCCGTGGGCCGCGAATCGTTTATTGCCGAGACCGAACTTGATGACATCTCCCGACTACAAGACAAGCAGACTGAACCTTGCCGATTTCGACAACAGTGGATATCCCCCGCACCAGACGATTGCACAAATGTTACTGCACAGGACCGCCTGAACGCATCGTCGTGAAAGCTCCGGTCTATGACAGGCCCGCTATACAAATCCTCTGCCTTGCCGTATTGATCGCGGTGGCGTTTTCTGGGTGCACCACGACTGGCACGTTCATAGCCCGCTCACACGATCAATGGCGCGACCAGCAGCCTCCACCCCAAGACAGCATCAGCGCTCAACTCTTCCTCATCGGTGATGCAGGTTATGCGAGTCTTGACCCGCAGACGCCAACGATGAAGCTGTTTCAGAGCCAACTTACAGCTGCGGATTCAACCGACATAGCCGTATTTCTCGGTGACAACGTCTACTGCTGCGGATTACGTCCGCCTTCCGATTCCCTAAGCAGTGTCGACGAGGCACCACTGCTTGCACAACTACAAACACTTACAGACTTCTCGGGTCGGGCAATCTTCCTGCCCGGCAATCACGACTGGAACAACTCCGAAATAGGCGGCCAGCAAGCGGTCAAGCGTCAGGAAGTGTTTGTCGAATCAGAACTCGGATACAACGCCTTCCTACCCGATGACGGATTCCCCGGACCAATTGAAGTAACTGTTACGGACGATTTGATTGTCGTTGTCATCGACACCCAATGGTGGCTCCACAAGTACGAGAAGCCGTTTGGGGATACGGGCGAGTATGATCTGAATGAAGATGCGGATTTCTTGCTGCAGCTTGCAGATGTGATCCGTCGAAATGATGACGCCGTCATCGTTGTGGTGGGGCATCACCCATTGGACTCTCGGGGACCACATGCAGGTGAAGTCCCTTTGGTTGAC
>CBDTVC010000631.1:0-2664 GCA_965363925.1 uncultured bacterium
TGCACAACTGACGCGGCGCAAATTTCGCACGATGATGTTTTTGACTACGGCGACGAACGATGGTGGAGCTTTGTTCAAGTCCCGTTACTTGTTCCATTCTTTTTTGTTATTTACCGGTTCTTTGACGACGAGTCAGATCCTATCAATCGAACTTACCTCTTATCGAACGTACGTCAGCTGAGAGCAGCTCTGTTAGATCGGAGCTTAGACGTGATCGACGTCCAAATGGTATTTCCAAGTCGCGTCAATGGAGCGGACACCTGGGAGATGCGTCCACTCGGATCTGTTCATATTGGCCGTGATGGAGAAGGCGATCACGCACCAGAAACAATTGTCTTTGAACTGCGTGACGGAAGGAGGATCGTTGAAACGGGTGCTCCAAACAATGAATCCGAGATCCAAGGGTTAGAGCAGTGGTTCGAAATTCCCTGCTAGATGTAATGGTCGGCATCAGATCACAGTGACTGACGACGATCACAGCACGCCAAATCACCTAGTATGTCCAGAATCTCCTCGAATCTAGGTCTACTGAATGTCAGAGCAAGTGACTCAAAGTCATCCATCCCGAAAACTCGTTCGACGGAAATTGCCACCAGGCTGTAAAGAAACACTCAAAACCCCGGTTAACTGGATATCAGAGCAAAGGTCATTGGACATGCCGAAAAAAGGCGACGAAATTGACAAAGATGAGTTTCTGGCCGGAGTCGCCCAGCTGTCTGAGGAGGAGGGTGACTGGCGCGACCATCTGCCGTACGAGGCCGCCTGCGAATACCGGTCTGATCCTGATATCAGAGTCATCTACGTGGAGCACGTCGATGCGTGCGCATACTGTCAGGACTTGATCGAGCTTTTCAGCGTTCGCAATTGATAACGCGCACACATAGTCTTCGGTGAACACATTAGGAGGAGTCGTGAGTGATTGAGAGTCAGAGTCTGGTAGACGAACTCATTAAGGAACGCCGAATTGAGGAGTTCCGAGAAAATATCCAGGACGCATTGCGGCTTGGTGCTGAGGAAGTGAAGTTTCGACGACTTGCTGCGCGCGCCTATATCGGTTTGGCTGGTATTTGGGTGCTGGACCAGTCGGATGCAGCGACTCTTCTGAACCTTTCGGATCAGGATTACCAAGACTGGCAGGAAGGAGAATTCACGGATCTCGGTGTAGATCATTTGGAGAAAATCTCGTGTTTGTTAGGAATCTATCGGTATCTCTTTACGCTATATTCCGGCCATACGGATAGGGTCTCCGCGTGGCTATGCCGCTCAAATGCTGGCGTTCTAATCGCCGGCAATACCCCTTACGAGATACTCGCCGGTGCTAGAGTCGAAGTTTTTCATTTGGTTCGTCGCAAGCTCGCGGGTGCTACTGCCTAGCGCTCTGCTGTGGCTATTCAAAAGCTCAAATATCGTATCGATCCTCCGGATGAAATTGTTCGCTATATCCGACATGGGTATCACGCGTTCATAGGATGTGACGATCCTCCTAGGTGCGAGACGTTCGTCCAATTTTTGCGGGACGCACTGTCGGGGGATCCGGTCGAATGCATAAATGGAAGTCAGGCACTCAACCGACACGACTTCGCCGTACTTATCGTCGAGGCTTGTCAGCAACTGGTGGCAACCCTTGGGAGCCGGTTTCAACCGAGCTTGCTTGGCATTGCACCCAGCCTGGAGGAGGCTATGTTGACGTTCAGCGCTGCAGATCGTCAGGGCTACTTGATCCTTCGTGATATTGATCCGGCAATTCGAATGCAACGAACGATCGAATTTGAGGGCCCACTTCGAAGTGTCATGCAGTGTCACGATGACGTGGCGGTCATTTTGATCGGTTCGAACGATATTATTAACGAGATGGTCGGCGGATACGAAAGGCCGTTTTACATGTCGTTTCATGTTTTTAGGCTTTGACGATATCTCAGCGTGGTCAATGCAAGCACGCCCGGGCATGACGTCTCGCGCATAACTCGATAGATTCGCCAGTTTCTCTTCTAGCTTGATCGAAGCCGATATCCGATTCTGTTCACATGGACCAAGACTTTGAAGACTTGATTGAACGGGCTTTCTTGGATTGCCAAATTGACGGTGCGACAATGGAACTCGTTTACCTGTTGCTACATAACTACGCCGAATTTCAACTTATGTAGTTGACCCCTACCGTTTAGTCGCAGA
Organism: uncultured bacterium; assembly: GCA_965363925.1. Classification (GTDB taxonomy): domain Bacteria; phylum Bacteroidota; class Rhodothermia; order Rhodothermales; family JABDKH01; genus JAGQWL01. The sequence goes on from CBDTVC010000631.1 coordinate 2,170, forward strand.
ACCGCCCCGAAGCAAAACGCCACAACCTCACCCTGCGGGGCACTATTTTGTCTCGCAATTTCTCGCGTTACCGGATACGAGATACAAAGGGGTACAACCTCACATGAGTCGATTCCGCATCAGCCGGAACACAAAATATGGGAGCCATGATCACGGGAGCACCGATTTGGTCAATTCACCGGCAGTGAAACCTAAGTAGTGAATTGATCCGGTAGGCTTCAAATGTCCTAAAATTATCCACTAAAGTAAGTTCCACTAGTACGGGACACAAATGTGCTTGGTGTTGTTACGTGTAACAGTTGCTACGTGTAGTAGTCGGCATCTGATCTTGCAGACAGTGTCCGATCGAAGCGCGTTTTGATGGTCCGCTTTTTCTAATTGAGGCCATTCATTGGCATCGATTTCAATCACGCTATGGGGCGGGAGTCGGCCATAAGCGGCCGTTCGTGAGCGGCAACTTCTGACCCTTAATTGCCACTGAAGTTGAGTGTCTGC
>CBDTVC010000632.1:0-2661 GCA_965363925.1 uncultured bacterium
CTACGTCGATATCGTTCGCGCTGTGAAGGAACGGGTGTCAATCCCGATTGCCGTCAAGATTGGTCCACACTTCAGTTCGATCGCAAACATGGTTGTGAAATTGCGAGAGGCCGGTGCCGATGGCGTTGTGATGTTCAATCGGTTCTATCAGCCTGATGTGGACTTGGAAAACTTGACGGTTTCTCCACACCTTGTGCTGAGTTCGCCATATGAGATGAGGCTTCCGTTACGATGGGTTGCCATATTAAAGGGGCGAGTTGATCTGGACTTTGCAATTACCAGTGGGGTCCACACATACGATGGAGTGCTGAAGTGTATGATGGTAGGTGCCAACGTTGCAATGATGGCGTCAGAACTACTGGTAAATGGAGTGGAGCGAATCGGCGAAGTCCTCGATGGGATGACGGCGTGGATGACGGACAATGAGTATAGTTCTGTCAAACAAATGCAAGGCAGCATGAGTCAGGAAAACGTCAAAGAGCCATCGGCCTTTGAGCGTGCAAATTACATGAAAGAGCTGCAGTCGTGGAGCACGCAGACGTTCGTGTACGGCGTGTAAAAGACCGTCTGCGGATTGCGGGGACGAACTATATGCAGGGCAGCGTGGGTTGGCGAGGCGGTGCAGCCGTGTCGCGGACTTATATTGCGGATTCAGAAACAATCCGAATTCTCAAGACACTAATTGCATCGCTACGTGCGAAAACTGTCTGCCCACGCTAAAAACCGAGCCCTATCGCCTTGAGCAACGCATCATCTCCCGCCGGCCCGTCTGTCGAACAGTCGGTCTACGACCGCTACGCCACGGCCGCCGCCGCCGTCGAGCCCGCACTGTGCTGTCCAGTCAACTACAATCCCGATCTACTGAAGGCAATTCCCGACGAGATCCTTGACCGTGACTATGGTTGCGGCGATCCAAGCCCGTTTGTCAAAGAAGGCGACACCGTACTGGATCTTGGCTCCGGTGGAGGGAAGCTGTGTTACATCGCGGCTCAGCTCGTGGGAGAGCACGGCCGGGTGATCGGGGTTGATTGCAACACCGAGATGCTTGCGCTTGCCAAGCGCCACCAAAAGACAATGGCAGATCGTCTCGGGTTTGGCAATGTTGAGTTTCGGTATGGCATGATCCAAAACTTGAAGCTCGACCTTGGACTGCTAAATCAGACTCTGGCCGATAAGCCGATTCGCAACGCGGCCGACTGGCTCGACCTCCGCCAAATCGAGGACGACCTGGAGCGCGATAAACCGATGATCGAAGACAACTCGGTGGATTGTGTTGTCTCTAACTGCGTACTGAATCTTGTCCGACAGCAGGACCGCAATCAACTGTTTGCCGAAGTGTTTCGCGTACTAAAACCGGGCGGATGTGCGGCAATCAGCGACATCGTCGGCGACGAAGACGTTCCGGAACATCTGCAGCAGGACGGAACGCTTTGGTCGGGTTGCCTGTCTGGGGCTTTTCGAGAAGACCGTTTCCTGAAAGCGTTTGAAGAAGCGGGCTTCCACGGGATTGAACTGGTCAAGCGTGAATCAGAGCCATGGCAGACCGTCGAGGGGATTGAGTTTCGGTCGGTTACCGTTCTGGCGTATAAAGGAAAGCAGGGACCGTGCCTGGAACGCAATCAGGCTGTGATCTATCGGGGGCCGTTTAAGCAGGTGGATGACGATGACGGCCATACCTACTACCGCGGCGAACGAATGGCCGTCTGTGATAAGACGTTTCAGCTTTTGCAAAAAGCACCGTACGCAGGGCTATTTGATAGCGTCGAGCCGATTGAGGCGACCCCCCTCGAGGCGGCCGGCACGTTTAACTGCAGCGTGTCCGCCCGTCGCAATGCTCGAGAGACTAAGGGCAAAGAGTACAAGATGACGATTAGCGAATCGGATGCATGTTGTGATGATTCGGTGGGCGGGGACGGAGCTACCTGTTGTTGACGACGGGATTGCTCAGTTTTGGTCCTTGTTAACATCACCGTAAAGTGGCGTCTCGAATGCAGATTGCGATCGTAATCATCGCCGGGTTGCTTCTGGCTTTTGCCAATGGAGCCAACGACAACTTTAAAGGCGTCGCTACGCTGTTTGGTAGTGGCCTCACGAATTATCGAGTTGCGCTGGCCTGGGCGACCGGCGCGACGCTGCTCGGATCGATGATGGCCGTGTTGCTCGCCGGACAACTCCTAAGCAAATTCAGCGGTAAGGGACTCGTAGATGCAGCATTGATAACTAGTGGGGACTACACAGCAGCCGTTGCCTTGGGGGCAGGACTGACCGTGCTCATCGCCACGCGAATCGGAATGCCTGTGTCAACGACGCATGGATTGGTTGGCGCACTGGTCGGAGCAGGTCTGGCTGCCGGGTCGTCAATAGATTTTGCCAAGCTTGGCAGTGGATTCTTTTTGCCTTTGCTCCTCAGTCCGCCTCTTGCGGTAGTATTAACCGTTGCTGTTTATCTACTCTTTAGATATGTGAGACGCACGCTTGGTGTGACCGAGGAGACCTGCCTCTGCGTGGGAACGAAGGTGCTCGAAACGGTTCCGATCACCAATCAGTTTTCAGCGGTGGGCCGCGCCGAGCAGCTCTCAATCGAATTAGGTGACCGCGTAACCTGCCAGCGACAGTACCACGGTAAAGTCTTTGGGGTGGAAGCAAAGGGAGCGCTTGATC
>CBDTVC010000633.1:0-2651 GCA_965363925.1 uncultured bacterium
TTTGTCCGCCCACGAAAATGAGATACCGACCAGCGAGGCAATCATTTCATCTTTGGAGGTGGTCTCGGTATCAACTGACAGAACATCCGCTTCGGCAAGTGTCTCGATCAGTTCGGTAAGTTGACGCCGGGTTTTTACGGTGCGATAGTCAACGTCCGATTCTTCATACTCATCAAACACCTGTGCGACACTCTCGCCGGAAGCCTCGTCGACCATCTCCGGCTCTCCAGATCGAACCGGAGCCGCAGAGCTAAATAAATCTGGCGGACCATCCGGCTTCTCCAATCCAAGGATTCGTTCCGTACGTCCTGCAAGTGTGTTGAATTCCAGGTCATTAAACACGCGACGGATCTTTCCCGCATTCGGATTGGCGCGGTGCAGCGAGTTCCAGTCAAGGTCGACATCCAACTCTACGTCGATCGTCACAAGCTGTTTGGACAACACGGCATCCTCTGGATGATTAATCAGTCCTTCCCGAGCCCGTTTTCCCTTAACCTCTTCCGCATTTTCGATCAGTTTCTCGATAGTGCCGTACTCTTGGATCAACTTAAGTGCCGTCTTCTCCCCGATCCCCTTAATACCCGGGACGTTGTCGGCCGCATCGCCCATCAATGCGAGAATGTCGATAAACTGGATTGGTTGGACCCCGTACTTTTCCTGAAACGTCTTGACAGTAACGGGATCAAAGCTCTCGCCGCGGTAAGCAGGGCGAAAGAGCGTAATGCGCTCTGAGAGAAGCTGTTGAAAGTCCTTGTCTGGCGACACGATTATTACATCCGCGTCATCGCGTTCAGCTTTTCGGGCCAAGGTGCCAATTACGTCATCGGCCTCCACCCCTCCCATCTCCATGACGGGGATATCAAATGCCTCAACGACCTCCTTGATAATCGGAATGTTTGCGATCAGGTCATCCGGTGGCGGATCGCGGTGTGCTTTGTAGTCCTCGTACAGTTCGTCTCGAAACGTCCCGCCTTCTTCCATCACGTCAAACACAACGGCGACGTGCTCAATCGAGTGATCCTCGATAAGTTTGAGCAGGGCTGAAGTAAAACCGTAGGAGGCAGACGTATTTAGTCCCTTGCTGTTCATCAAAGGACGGTTGATAAAGATGAAATGCGCGCGATAAGCGAGCGCCATCGCGTCGATTAGATAGAGACGCTTTCGCGAAGTATTCTTTGCTGCCATACACCTCCTGGTTGAGACGCCAATATACCGTTTGCAGGTTTTGCAAGTTCAGCGATCCTGCCTGCAGAATCCATTACAAATGTTGTCGTAACTTTGAGTATGAAGCTTCTTCTATTCGACATTGACGGCACAATCCTTCACGCCCATGGCGTCGGACGACAACTTGTTGACGTGATATTCGACGAACTTACGGGTCGAAAGTCTCCGGATCGACTGGTCTATTCGGGCAAGACCGATCCACAGATCTGTCGAGAGATGGCAGACGCAGTCGGCCTCATCGGTGACGAGCGCGACGCGGTCGCCGAGGAGGCGCTGACGATTTACACGGAACGCATTCTTGAGGCCTTACCAGGCAAGAAAATCTCGTTGATACCGGGCGCGGACTCGCTAATCGAGAGACTCGCCGAACATTCAGATGTTCAGCTTGCCCTACTGACCGGCAATGTTGAGTCTGTTGCTTACGCAAAGCTTGACGCGGTTGGCTTGCGCAGCCACTTTGATTTCGGAGCATTCGGATCAGACTCAGCTGATCGATACGAGTTGCCTGCGATCGCAAAGACCCGAGCCGTCACTCAGACGGGTCAGATGTATGACGGCGGAAACGTTGTTATCATTGGCGATACTGAACACGACATTCGCTGTGGGCTCTCCATCGGAGCGTTCTCGGTCGCAGTATGCACCGGACACTATAGCTCCGAAGAGCTTTCCCGGCACAATCCTAATGCGTTGTTTGAAAGCCTCGAAGACGCAGACGAGTTTCACAGAATTGTGATTGACCGAGCCGCGTGATTAGCGGAGCCGTACGTGTAACGGACGCCTAACTAATCGTGTCCACGAAGTTCAGTAGTGCCTTTGAAACAAGCGATCTCGATGTGCTCGGCCTCCTCGGTTGAAGAGCGCGACGCATGCGCCGCGAAAGTATTATCAATTCGGAGCGACCGTCAAATCGAATGAGTCACCCGGATGTGATCCAGGATTGCACCACACGTTCTATCGACAATTCGAAACACGTTTTCAAAGCCGTCACCGCTGCCATAGTACGGGTCCGGCACATCCAGCGAATCCGGCTCCGGATCAAACTCGCGGAATAGTTGAACACGGGAATGATACTTCTCGGAGGCATCCAGGTAACAAATGTCTTCATAGTTTGATCGATCCATGGCGAAGAGGTAGTCAAAATTCCACAAGTCCTCGTCTGAGAGCTTCCGTGCCTGCTGATCTTCGAGTGAAAGGCCGTGCTCCCTGGCGGTTGCCCGCATCCTGCGGTCGGGTTTATCGCCGACATGCCAAGCACCCGTTCCCGCTGAATCGATTTGAATTACGTCAGACAGCCCCTGCGCCGCCACCTTGGCCCGAAACACACCTTCGGCCATCGGGCTGCGACAGATGTTACCCAAACAAACGAAGAGAACGCTGACAGAGATATCTGGAGTCATTGAAACTACCGGTTGACGTTGACGATGGCC
>CBDTVC010000634.1:0-2647 GCA_965363925.1 uncultured bacterium
GCTGACGTCTTTGACGATCCCTGGTTACTCGGTGGAGCAGGTTCGCTTACGCTCGCTGAACTATTCCGATCACTGGCTTTTACGATTGTGGCAACTGAAGAAGGCGGGCAAGACGCAATTGACGGGATTGACCTTTTAATCGAGTCTACACCAACACTTCCAGGATTCGATCCTAAAAACACAACCATCTCCGAGCTTGCGAGCAACGAAGTACTAGCAAACCTCGCCATTCCATTTGTCTATGCGTTACGCGACGTCGTAACGGGGTTTGCAGGTTTTCCTGGCGAACCAAAAATATCGGTTGATCTCACTCCGTGGGGTGCCGTCGAGAACCTCAACATCTACAAGCCAAATTATCATGTGAAGCAGTTCGTGACCTGGGGTGATGGTGGCGGCAAGGTCAATCTGACACCATCTCTTGCTGCCATGCAGAACGAGTACTCGGCCACAACGGCCTGCTGCGATTTTTTCGCCGACCCGCAAGGCCTTACGCGACCGACAGATGACTGGGCGCTCGGTAGCCCAAGCGCCCGCATGCTTTCGACTGAAGAGGGTGGCATACAGGAAATTGGCGGATATCCATCGCTCTGGCATGGTACCATCAATGCTGAGATGAGCCTGGTTGGAGCGGATTGGGTCGAAGCGATTGTGACACCTGTCACAGCTCTTCATCTCGATGGTCCGCTGATCGCCGCGAGTATAGTGGATCGCAACTTCTTCGTGCGCCCCCAGACTAACATCACGTTCGTGGCGGCAGAACGCCAGATTACCGATCGGCTTGGAAATACGATCTCCGTCGCTGCATCGGCGATCGAGTATCGCATCGTCATTCCGGGTGTCGACCAACAAACGCAATACGGGGAATGGCAAACAGCGTCGTCATCGGTTTCGTTTGATTCGATTTTGCAGTCAAATGCCGCACTCGCTGGTGAGCGGCCGTTCCGAATTGACTGGCGAGCTTCAAATGGCGTTGGTGGAAAAGAAGCCATCCGGTCAGCAACCTTCAGCATCGACGGCACAGCGCCAAGCGTGACGAATATTATCGTGTCGAGCCTGACAACAACAGATTCTCCTGAGATCCTTAGTGAGAATCCGGCCAACCGGTTTGCCACGCATAGTCGAAGCAAATACCTTTCGGATCGCTTGTCCCTTCGCAACCTTCCCTCGCTTCTGAACAAACCACAACCCAACTGGGTCATTCGGAATCCGTCCGACAAGATTCTGCGGGTTGAATTGGACGAGTCGGGAGCAGACATCCGGTTCCAATGGAATGAACCGCTTTCTGCTCCGCAAACCGAGTCGATTTCCGGTACCGCGTTCGCAACACAGCTGGATAACCTTACGCCGGGTGTACACACGTTTTACTTTGACATCGGAGTCGGTAGTTCCCGCAACGCCATGCGATCTGTCAAGATTGTGGTAGACGATCAACCACCTGCCATGGCACTCAGCTACGTTCCGACGGGAGCTCTTGGCTTTGTCGTGGGGCCCGATACCCCGCTTGAATTCGTTGCGCAGGACGCGGAGACTAACACGGTTACGGGGGCATTGACCGTCCCGGGGTTCGGTGACGTGACACCCAACAGCAGCATCCGCCTCGGCGAAACGACCCTCGCCGAAAGTGCAAGCGGAACCGGAATTCAAGGAGCAGTTCTTTCACTACAAGGCACTGCCACCGACGGTGTTGGAAACACATCCACTGAAACGTTTGACGTTTACTACGACTTCACGCCGCCGCAAATCGATCTGCAATTCGCCGACGGACTATTAACGACCGAGGGTATCTATCGAACAACAAGCGAATCAATTCGGATCGAGGTACAGGTGCGGGACAACGCTGGTTATCAGCTTCCAACCTGGACCGCTGCCCAACCCGGCAGTGCGCAAATCAGCAGCGGGCGGCCTTTGGTACGAGCCACGCTCGGTGGACGCCCGAATGCGCCCGGCGCCGATATACCAATCCAGAATGGCGTCAATGCAATCGTGGTTTCCGTTTCGGACCTCGTCGGCAACACATCTACGATATCTGTGCTCGCAGAGAAAGTCGAGAACCTGATTGAAGACGACAGTGATCGCCCGATTGAGCTGTTGTCGCGGAGCGTTCCGGATGCGCTTATCGGTCGTAACGGACCAGCCAATGTGGCTCTCTCCGACGACGGGACCGTTTTTGCGTTCGATTCCAGTCGACGGGATCACATAGCAAACGACGTCAACGATGAACGGGACATCTTTGTGTGGGCAAACTCAACCATTGTCCAAGGGAATACAAACGCTTCTGGCCAACCAGCTCAAGGCGGCGAGTCTCGTAGTCCTGCGCTCAGCGGCAACGGCCGATACGTGTACTTCGCCAGCGAAGCCACCAATCTCGTAACGAAGTCCACAAGCGGCACAAACCTCTACGTCAAAGACTTAAACACCGGGCAGATCCGTCTTGTGTCGATCAACAAGAATGGGGAGCCAGCGAACATGAACAGCGCATTTGCTCGATTCTCGTTTTTGCGGATGTCCGCGACTCACGCCGGTCGCTACATCTTCTTCGATGATCTCGACCGGCTCCTCGATCACAGCAACCGGCTCATCCATATCGTCAGTCAACAGGTCGTCGGCCAGCAGGTCGTCGGCCAGCAGGTCGTCAAGAGGATCCGCA
>CBDTVC010000635.1:0-2647 GCA_965363925.1 uncultured bacterium
TTATGGCGAACAAGGTTAAAGAACAGGGTTTTGAGGTTTTCGGGAGGATGATGAAAAAGGGGCCAATTGGTACCGCACCACAGATCGGTAACAGACATCCGCTTGACGTTTACTCGATCATCAGAGACGGCGAGTCGCCGGAAGAAAAAATCTTGGAGCTCGAATCAGGAGCAGAGATTCTATTTACGGGTGAATACGAAGATCGGACCTACAAAAATTGGATGGGAGCACCGGGCCTTTCCACAAAGAGCAAGTTTCAAACATCGTGGATTAGCATGGAGAACGGGCCAACGATCATTGACTACAAAGGGGACGTACTCGATCCATACGGCGTAACGTTTATGGGCTATCTGGCCTTCGAGCGCGTCGCTGATCAGGTACCAAAAGAATACCGGCCAGGCGGACGGCGCACAAATTAAGCCCCGTCAAAACGCATTTTCGAAATGCTCAATTAGGGTTTCACCCCGATCAATCAAGACTGCGATCACGTCAAATCGGCACGGGGCATTGTCCATCTTCTGTTCATAGAGCCAGGCCCGGGCTGCTCTTGTGACGTGGCTAATCTTGATCTTGTCGATCGCTTCCTCCGGTCGTCCAAAACGAGATCCTGACCTCGTTTTTACTTCGACAAAGACTATTTCGCCTCGCTTGCCATCGGGAGAAGCCTTGAAGGTTATGAGGTCGACCTCGGCACGCTCGAAGTGATAGTTTCGTTCGAAGACGACGTAACCCTTTGACTCCAGAAACACCGCAGCGGCGTCCTCTCCGATTCGTCCGATTTCTACTGTCGACATGGCATCTGATGCACTACTGGACATTGAGCTGAAACGTTTGTACTGGACGCCTTGGGAGTAAATTCGATCTGACCTCTAGGTATCCTGACCGACTAGAGTGGGAAAGGAGACGGACATCGGTACTAATTTGACTAAAAAGGGTTCAATAACCGTGCACGTCCGCCTCTCGGGATCACGGATGCCGGCACAAGGGTTAACTGTTGATTGCCTAATCCGCCGCTGTCGCTTTGGATGAAGCGTAGCATACGGTAAATTGCCCATTGACCTTAAAGACAATGTCGTGTCGAGAATAATAACCCTTACGTCCGATTTTGGAAAAAAAGATGGCTACGTGGCAGCCATGAAGGGAATCATTCTGTCTATTGCGCCGCCGTCAATCCGATTGGTCGACATCTCGCACGACATTGCACCACAGGATATCATGGAGGCTGCTTACGTCTTAAAGTCATCGGCCCCGTACTTCCCGGACGGCACAATTCATCTTTCTGTGATCGATCCCGGAGTTGGGACCCGGCGGCGACCAATCGCTGTTCGCCACGGAACGCATTGGTTTGTCGGACCCGACAATGGGTTGATCACCTTGGCGTTAGACACCGATGTAGCCGACGAGATGGTGGAATTGAACAATAAGAGATTTTGGCGAGCAACGGGTGTCTCGTCCACGTTCCACGGAAGGGACATTTTTGGCCCGGCCGCCGCACACCTCGCCTGCGGCGCCGGACTTCAGGAATTGGGATCCCCAATCGATCGGATGCAACCTCTTCATTGGGCACTACCTATCGCCGATAACCAAGGTGTCCGCGGATGGGTCATGCACATTGATCGATTTGGTAATTGCATAACGAACGTCACGGAAGATATCCTAACGTCAGATCGTCGAGGAAGAGAAATCAAGTGCTACGTTGGTAATGCGATTCTTTCGAGCATCCATCAAACCTACGCGGATGTAATGCCGGGAGAACCTGTGTCGTTGTTCGATTCTAATGGAAACCTGGAAATTGCCGTTAATAGCGGCAACGCGGCCGAACTACTTGGAATCGTGAAAGGTTCACCGATTAGCCTGGTCTTCGTCGATGAACGTGCAGAGGCGTATGCCAGTAATCTCGGGGCATCGGTATGATTAATTCCCAAACGGATGAGGGAAGGGACGTACAGAACGACCATGCCCATCGTGACATTGAAGTCCTGTACAGATTGGCGTTGCTGATAAGCGGCGACGAGCAGTCTGCGTCCACAATGGTAACTGAGGCCTTCGCTCGCCCGGACACTCCGATCGAAGCTGAACTGTCAGACCGCTACAAGCGCTTCTCCCGGATCCTTGCAGGTGTCGAAAAAGGGCGGCAAGCGGAAAACGCTCAGGAGGTATCAGCGCTTTCAAGCACAGTCGCCGACAAGATATTGGCGGCGAAGTTTCCGGTTGCTTTTGCTGCGCTGACGTCGTCCGAACAGATTCTACTGTTGATTGCTCACCAACAATCGTTCGACGTTCGGCAAGCGGTCGGCTTTTTGAGAATCACCAATGACCAGTTTACGGAAGAACTAGATGCAGCTCGTGCCCGCGTGCTCGACCTCTTTATTCAGTCGCTTTCATCCACTGAGCGCGGACTATTTCTCGACGAGGACAAAGACGATTGGCTCGGCAATGCTGTAACCAGTGCGCTCGAATTATTGGTACCCGAAGTCCCGGTCGGACTAAGGGACGACGCTGTTGCGGCAAAGAGGAAATCTGCGGTCGACCGAAACGCGAAAGCATCCGAGGCTGGCATGACTGGCGTTAGCGTACGCAAGACATTAGTTGCCGCAGTTACACTTGCGGGAATTTTGTTTGCATCGCTCTGGTGGTTGTCGGCGCC
>CBDTVC010000636.1:0-2628 GCA_965363925.1 uncultured bacterium
AAACGAGTTGGTGCGATCGTTAACCACACGGCTCGCGTTACCGACGGGCATTTGGTCGACGCCCTCGATGAGATCAACATCAATGTGTCGGCGATCTTCTCTCCCGAACACGGCTTCCGCGGCAATGCGGATGCGGGTGCCAAAGTTGATGACTCGGTAGACTCTGAAACCGGGATCCCGATCTTTTCGCTCTATGGTAAAAACAGAGCACCCACTCCGGAATCCTTGGACAACGTCGATGTGTTGCTGTTCGACATACAGGACGTCGGAGCCCGGTTCTACACGTATATCTCGACGCTCGGACTTTCAATGCAGGCGGCAGCAGAAAAGGGTATTCCCTTCGTCGTCCTTGACCGGCCCAACCCAATTGGCGGTGAATACGTTTCCGGCTTTGTCCTCGATCCGGAATTTCAATCGTATGTCGGCATGTATCCGATTCCGGTTGCTCACGGCATGACGATAGGAGAATTGGCGCAAATGATCCAAGGTGAGAAACTCGTGACCGGCCTCGATTCGCTTGACCTTACCGTTGTCAAAATGGAGGGCTGGAATCGGAAAATGCGCTGGCCAGACACGGGCTTGAAATGGATTGCGCCGAGTCCGAACCTGCCGACCTTTGAAACCGCCCTACTGTATCCTGGAACCTGTTTCATCGAGGCGACAACAGCAAGCGAGGGTCGAGGAACTCAAACTCCATTCAAACTGATCGGCGCGCCGTGGGTCGATGCGGATCGACTGGCCAAAGCCCTGACGAACAGTAGTCCTGGAGTGGTCATCGAAACCACCGCGTTCACACCAGAATCGATCACGGGCATGTCCACTAACCCGAAGCTCAAAGGTATTCCCGTTAGGGGCGTTCAGATCAACGTTTCAGATTATTCTATTGTCGACCCTTTAAAGGTCGGCGTATCGTTGCTTGTCGAGCTTGAAAAGCAGGCAGTCGCCGCGGGGCAGGAAGGATTCATCCGGACATCGGGCATGCGACGTTTGGCAGGGACAGACCGATTCGAAGAGTTGCTACGGCGTGGAGCCTCGGCACTTGAGATTGCCGAGTCTTGGTCTGCCGAAACGGAAGCGTTCAAGGTGGTCCGCCGCCCGTACCTGCTATATTGAGCGCGGCGAAAACTCCGTAATATTGGTGGGCCTGGCGCGTGAAACAGCCACCAATTAGCTACTGGCGTCCGCTGGGTCCTTCTCCTTCCAGAGGATCGCGTAGATCACGCCAAGGTAGCCGCCGAGGATAATTACCGGGGCGATGTACAAGGATAAGAGCCCCTCAACCTCGTTCTCCATCCGCATCAGTATGTATCCGAGCAATACAGCTCCAACTGCCATCAATAGAATGACATAATTGCGCCGATGAAAAACCATCGCGCTTTTACGACGTCCTTTCCTCAACACACTGTCGGTGCCTTGTTTCTGCCCGGAGCGTTTCCTCGATTGCTTTGCCATGGTTTTCAGGAGCGAGGTTTAAGTGCGATTCTTAACAGCGAGGTTTTGAGAGCGCAGTTCTGGGAGTAAAAGCTGGAGACCAATCGGTCCATTAATAATGGGCGCCACGCCTCCAGGTGCTTCTAAGCGCGGTTACTTATTAGCGCAGTTACTTGTATAAAAAGTTTCCTGAAAACACAGCTATGTCTAACAACTGTGATTTCAACACAATGCACACAAAGTAGTGTGGGTACCACCGCGTTTTACCACGCCATTCTTAGTGCAACTAATTTCGGAGCGGTTATATTGGCGACCCACTTACCCGGAATACCAAAACCGGCGATACTGAAACTACCGACAACTATTCGCAGAGATCGACTGATCTTCATCGAATCCGGGGCATTTCAGAGGCACCTGAAGACCCCGAAAACGCTTGGTATCCTTTAGTTAACGGGGATCTGGTCGGTACGTGATACACGAAGGTGTGTTTAACAAGATAACCATTTTGGCGTCACCATGTGGACATCGGGCAGCACGAGTCGATCTCGCGTTCTTGTATCATTATTAGTCGCGGTCACAGGAATTGTGTCCGTCGTTGCGTCGTTGTCCCTCGTACGGGATAACCGCACCAGTTTGCAAGTTGATATCGACTCAATCCTTAATCGAGGCGAAAACAGCAACGCATTCTGGGGCGTATACGTGCGCTCCCTTACGGATAGCGTCGTTGTCTACGAACGCAATTCCGACAAACTGCTGATTCCAGCCTCAAATCAGAAGCTACTTACTACCGCTACCGCCCTGCATTTTTTGACTGGCCAATTTCGGTACCAGACTCCATTGCTTTTCCTCGGCAAAAGGTCTGGCGGTACGATTACGGGTGACCTTGTACTGGTGGGATCTGGAGATCCGACCTTCGGCAGTCGCGACAAAGATCCGGATTCGCTTGACCCTCTTGAAATATGGGCAGAGCAACTCTACGAAATGGGTATCCGAAAGATCAGCGGTCGGATCATCGGAGACGACGACGTATTCGACGACGAACTGTTCGGAGACGGATGGGATGTTTCAATGCTACCGACCAAGGCTTACGCGGCGCCGGTCGGAGGACTTAGCTATAAAAGCAATACGATCCGGATGCGAGTAGAGGGCTACATGCCCGGAAAAGCTCCGCGAATTAACGCAGAGCCGGAGGGCTAT
>CBDTVC010000637.1:0-2612 GCA_965363925.1 uncultured bacterium
AGGTGGCTTCGAGTGACTGGGCTCCGTCTTCCCACAACGCCGTGACGGTCCAGTCACCGTAGTCGTGAGCGACCGCTTGCGGAGCAGTTAACCCGGTCACGCCTACCGTTAGTTGTTGAGAAAACGGATACAGGTAATCAGCGGCGGCAAAAATGTAGTCGGACGTGTATCCGATTTGTAGACCGGTGCTAACTGCCTTTGCGTTGATCGGATGGGCATAAAGAACATTTGAATACGGGTCGCCGAAGAATGGGTAAATCAAACTGCTCCAGAAGTCGTTTGATTGAATCGGCAACGAGAACGTGGTCGAGATCTTGGGTGAAATCGATTGTCCGCTGGAGTTCTGCGGACCAACTTCACTAAACGGTAACGACGTACTGTAGCTTCCCGCGCCCACGTCCACTGACTGGCTAAATCCAGTTTGAGTGATGATCAACGAGATGGCAAACAAAAGACCCAACGCGTTGGCTAGACTATGCGGTACAGTTTTCGATTTCGTTCTTTGACGATCAGGCATATTCTGTTAAACTCAGTTGTGTGCTCTGCTTCTGTGAACGGCCGATTCTATTGAAATGGTGCTCCCGGCTTTGATTAACCGGCTTCTAACACGTTGGTTGCGCGAGACCAGCGATGTTGTTGGTTGCGCGCGGGTCAAGAATAGCGAGGGGTCCAACGGGATCCAATGTAGATCGGTGGTGGGCGACGTGGGGCGAATTTCTGATGTGAGAAGCCCGATTCCAGTTGCCATTGATGACGGCTATCTCGGTGACGCCAAGTTTTCAACGGCGAGTTCTAGCCGGAAATTTCCGGCCAATGATATTGGCGAAGGCTTTCGGATGTGGAGTTCAAGTTGAGTATTTCAAGCACAAGATTGTTAAGTAAAACGTATCGACAACGACATGGCTTATGACCCAGAGCTCGCAAAGCGGATTAAACGGATTTTGATTGAGTTGGACGTCCAGTTCACCTCGAAGGACATGATGGGTGGGCACCTCTTCCAGGTCGATGACAAGATGCTTTGCGGTATTCACATCGACAAGAAGTTTCAGGACAGTTTGTTGATGGCGCGCATTGGCGAAGAAGCTTACTCGAAAGAGATCAGTAAATCGACTTGTCTGCCGATGGACTTCACCGGTCGACCGATGAGAGGATACATCTTCGTCACTCCGGAAGGCTTTGGAACGGATGCCGATCTTGAGTACTGGCTAAAACTGACGCTGGCTTTTAATCCTATGGCGAAGGCAAGCAAGAAGCGGCCAAAGAAGAAGTGAATAAACGCAGATTGTGGGACGTCGCGTTTGGATGGTTTTCGTTTCCCGTGGTTTTGCGTGGCGAACCTCGCAATCCATTCGCTGAGCGACAAGAGTCTGTTGCCCGCGTGATTCTAGTACAGGCATGCCAGCACAAGCGCCTTTGGTTTCTGCCGTCCGTATCGATTAGCTTAGCAGCGGGGTTAGTGGGATTTGCCCGCCCCGGGCAGACCGCTCAACCCTCTTCGTACTTCTCCAGTGCCCGCTTCGCCGCATTCGACAGTACGTTTCGCGGTGACTTCATCTGCAACGCTGATCGAACAAACGACTCGTCGGCCTTTCTGCCTATGTCTCCAAGCGCCTCGAGAATCGATCCCTGTACCAGGTAACTTGGATCGGAGTCCCACATCTCGCGGAGCGTTTGTGCCTGCTGAGAAGATCCCTGCCTCCCGAGTCCGCGGATAGCTGCGGCCCGCACGCGGGAATCCGGATCTGTGCGGGCAAGGTCGGAAAATTGCTCGACAAGACCCCTGGGTGGCGACCCCGACATTCGGGATAGCTGTCTGGCCGCAGCTTGACGAATTTTCCAAAACATGTCTCCCTTCATCGCTGCCGCTAAAGCGGTACTCGATTCACCGTCTTCAGAATCCAGATTTTCAGCCGCCTCCAAACGACCACCCATTGAAGGCGCCAAAAGTTGAGCACGAAGCGATGCCTGCGACTTCTTGTGGTCGAGCTCCATCAGCACCGTGCGATCAGGATTTACGATCACAACGGGGTCCGGTCCGGCCAAGGCAAACGAAAACGTCTGCTCTTTTTCGGTGAGTCGGATTTGCTCCCGCCGCAACCCACTCGCGTCGATGATCTCGACCTCGATCGGCAGTTGGTAAACCGGAACGCCAGCATCGAAATCCTGCTTTTGAGTGAGCGTAAGGGTCACACGAGAGCCATCCGCAATCAATCCATGAGACGCCTCGATTACAGGATGACCGGGCCTGAAAAGCCATTGATCAAAGAACCAATCCATGTTGCGACCTGTTGCTCGCTTAACCGATTCGGTAAAATCGGACGTAGAAACCGCTTCGTACGCGTACCGCGAAAGGAAGTACTGGTGTGTTCGCAGAAACGCCTCGTCCCCCAGAATATCGCGCAGCATGTGGAGAACATTCGCCCCCTTCTGATAGGTATGTCGATCGAAGTTGTTGTTGGGAAAGCGCCAACGATCGTAGACGATAGGGCGGATAAACTCGTTCTTTGCCTGGCCGAGATACTGGTCTCGTTTTCCAAGCAGGTTCACGATTCCGTTGTCTGTGCCGAGATCGTGTTCTGCCCACAGTACCTCGGAATAGCTACCGAAGCTTT
>CBDTVC010000638.1:0-2606 GCA_965363925.1 uncultured bacterium
AAACCGGTTATCTACGATACTCCCCTATCTCAGATCTGACTCGAAAAGTCATCGGCGGTGTCGAAACGCCTCGCGATCGAGTCCTTACAGACGCTGAGATTCGGCTGCTATGGCGATGCGATCGTCACAAGCCCTTGTTTCGGTTTTTGTTGCTGACCGGCCAACGAATTCGCGAAACACAAATTGCCCGCTGGGAAGACTTCGACAGTGATCGATGGTTTATCCCGGCGAATAACAATAAGTCTGCTCGAGATCATTGGGTTCCATTATCGACGCAATCGATCGAACTCTTGAATGCAGTGAGGCCCGAATTCGAACACGGTAAGGTATTCGGGTCGGTGTCACCGACGGCCGTTCAATCCTATTTGAGACGTTGGTGCGAACGGAATCGGATCGGTGAGGCTAATCGCGAATCCAAACACAAGGGACGTTTCACGCCGCATGATCTGCGACGCACGTTTGCCACGCGACTTAACGACCTTCAAGTCGGTCCGCATGTTGTGGAAAAACTCCTCAACCATCGGATGTCAGGTGTAATGGCTGTTTACAACCATGCCGAATATGAGCAAGAACGAATTGGAGCAATGCAGACCTGGGCCGACGAGTTGCTTCGGATCTGTCATACGTGAAAAGTCGTTCGCATGCTGTCAGGCATAGCATTTGAAATTTCCGCCTTGGGTCTTAATATCGGGCAGTATCGGAATTCTTAGGACGTAACTCCCATGACCCAAAACTCAATTTGTCGGCTTCCTGATGTGGTTGCCCGAACAGGTCTTTCACGATCAACAATCTATGCTCTGGTCGGAAAGCAAGAATTTCCAAAACAAATTCGTCTCAGTCGGCGCACAGTTGGTTGGTTGGAAACGGATATTGAAGAGTGGATCTCTGACCGGGTCAATGAATCGATTGCTCAGAGGCTGGACTGATATTCGAAAGTGCTACTAGAAGTAGGGGTCCTATAGATTTCCTGGTTCGAAGCCAAGTAGCCCTACGGAGATCAAGGCGGCCCACGCCGTATCACTATTTCTAGCCAGCGGCGGACTTGAGAAGCTCAGAAGATGCCAGGCAGATGACTGCGAAATGTTCTTTCTCGGGCCAACCAATCGGAAATGGTGCAGCGAAAACTACGGTTCACGGATGAGGGGGCGTAATCTTCGGAAGAAGCGTCGGCAACAACAATATGCAACTTAACGCCAATTTCAACCTGCAATCCCAACTTTTGATCCATTCTTAGCACCCTCCTCCATGCCGCCGGGGAAGAGTTTCGACCATAACTTTCCGTTCGACATTTCGCAATTATTCCAAGACTTGCCGCTCGCGAATGGCTGCTTTCGGTGAATGGCGAGGTCCGCTTAACCCTCAAAACCAGCCGATCGAACGGCTGCTTTCGGGGTATCATGGGGGTCCGCAGATGACCCAAAGCGGTCGTCAATTCTTACGCATTTCCCCGACTTGACCCGAAGCGCAAAAGGATAGATAAGGATTAGTCATGTCCGTAATTGTCATTCGCGACAAGATGAGGAAACATGAAGCGCCGTAATCCACGAAGGTCTGCTCTGCTTTTGCTCTGCTTGGCCGTCGCCCTAAGTGGTTGTTCGCACCCATCCCTCAGAACGCGTACGGCGACCTTCGATGGTGACGTACTTTTGTCTGGTGAAGCCAAAGACTTCTTTAGCCGCCATCGAGTTGTCACCTTGAATGGTCATGATCTGTACGATGGTCGAAGAGCAGAGGTTAGAGATCAGAGAATTAAGTGCATGTTGCGGGATTGTAAGCTACAACCAGGCCAACATACGGTCGATGTCGAATACTTCTGGAGTTCGCTCGAGGCCGAGAAGAAAAAGAGAAGAAGTGATAACTGGAAAGCTCTCGGATTAATCCTCGGAATGTTTGCCGGATCTGCCGGCGAAGGACCCAATTCTCGGTACTACCCATGCCATGTGTCAATATCCTTCGAGGTTCAATCGGCGCATGCCTACCTGTTAAACATAGTGCACACAGATCAAACCAAAGGCCCAGAGGAATTTCAGATTGTTGAGACTGCGTCTTCCGCGGTAGTTGGCAGTTCAAGTCCATCTTGCTGATTCGACCGCGTCCTTGTACTTTTCGTCTGATTTGATGGGGCTACTGTGACCGCTTCTGGCCGAGGGGTTTTACCCCGTTACCACGGACGGTTGAGTTAAGTTCGATTTCTTCCTTTTGAGTGATTCCAGCTTTCGTCGTCTTCGAGGATTGTAGAAGCACTCGATGTAGTCAAAGATATCAGCTCTTGCTTCGGCGTGCGTTTCGTATCGACGACGATTGACCCGTTCACGTTTCAGCATGCCGAAGAAGCCTTCGCAAGCTGCATTATCAGCGCAGTTGCCAACGCCGCTCATTGAACAAGTCAGGTTGTGCCCCCTCAGGAAGCGCTGATACTCGTCGCTCGTAAACTGGCATCCACGGTCACTGTGCAGGATCACCGGCTGTCGTGACTCACGTTGCCACAACGCCATCAGCACAGCCTGCAACACCAGCTGCCGATTCTGGCAGCGACTCATTGACCAACCGACAATGATGCCGGAGTAAAGATCAACGACAACGCACAGATATAACCATTGACCGCC
>CBDTVC010000639.1:0-2604 GCA_965363925.1 uncultured bacterium
TAGCCCAGCCAAAATGATTCGGTTTGCAAAGGGGCATGATTTTGCGTTTCCCTATGTCGTAGACGAAAATCAAGAAGTTGCCAAGGCCTATGGTGCGGTTTGCACGCCGGACTTCTTTGGCTTCAATGCCGATGGCGAACTGCAGTACCGCGGCCGACTTGATGATGCTCGAATGGATAATGCAAAAAATCGAACGCCTGAGCTTAGGTCAGCGATGCTTCAGGTAGCGGAAACTGGCCAGGGTCCGCTGGATCAGTTCCCAAGCATGGGTTGCTCGATCAAGTGGCGCTAGGGCTCAGTCGTGGTCCAGGTGGCGCTAATGCCCGGTCGTCGTCCCGGTGGCGCTAACGCACGGTTGTGGTCTCGGTGGCGCTAGTGCCCGGTCGTCGTCTTCGACCTCTTTGACGCGGCAAGCTGTTCGTACTCGCGGGCATACACTTCGAAGCGTAGGTCAGTGCTCCGTCGCTGAATATGTTTTTGATTGGCTGAGTCGTGTGGGGCTAATTCAACGTCAGCCGAAATTCGATCCGCTCCGTTCAGATCTGATTGTATAATCACGCGTCCGTCACTGTCCACGATACAAGTGGGATTTATTCCTTCCTGGTTGCCGTTGTGGTTGTGGGCATCTCGCATGCCTGCGGCGACAATTGGAACACCATTGTCAACCGCCCTTGCCCGCAACTGGATTGCAAAGTTTGATGCGGTCGGTAAACCTATCAGGTGGGGAAAACAAATAAGCTGAGCCCCTTTCGCAGCGAGGATTGAGGCGATTTCGGGCGAGATCAGATCCCAACAAACCATGATTCCGATTCGCCCAAAATCGAGATCAAAAACGGGAATATCCGATCCCACATCGGCATCCTGCTCGTCGCGACAAATCTTTGGTTCGTGAATCTTCTCGTACTGGCCAACGATTTCGCCAGCACGGTTAATCACAACCGTGACGTTTTGACACAGGCGATCCGGCCCGCGATCGGCAATCAAACCAACGACCAGGTTCGTTTTGTATTGCTTTGCAATCGTGCAAAGTTGCTCAGTGGATGGACCGGGGACAGCCTCCGCAACATCCCGATATGAAAAGTCCGGTCGACCATCCGGGTAACAAAGCATCGAAATGGCCTCTGGCAGTACCAGCAGATCTGGACGACCCTTTGCCCCGTACACGGCCATGCCAATTGCATGTTGTCGGTTTTCGTCCGGGGTTTTCTTGGTGTCAGACCATAGCTGAACGGCTGTGACGCGGATAGTGCTCACGGATTATGTCGGGCGAGATGAGTTTGGTTTGTCGATTCAGTTTCTTTAGGCATGCAGAACGTTTCCGCATTCCAAAGAGTATACTCGTCGGCTGATCACAACGAAGGTAATAACTACCCAGCTTCTTCGGCCAACACACACCGTTTCCGCAATACGAATCAACAAGAGCCATGCTGACGCTTCTGTCACCCGCAAAAACTCTCGACTTCGAAACACCGCCGAAGACAAAAACCGCAACAACCCCCACGTTGCTCGACGAATCCGAAAAGCTTGTTGATCAACTGCGGGACATGACGGGTCCTCAGCTTTCAGCATTGATGGGAATCAGCGGCAGGCTTGGCTCGCTTAACCGTAATCGCTACGCCCAGTGGGCCACGCCATTCAAGTTGGGTGACGCCAAGCAGGCTGTGCTCGCCTTTAGGGGAGACGTTTATCAAGGATTGGATGCAGACACTTTTTCTGCGGATGACCTCAAGTTTGCGCAGAAGCATCTCCGGATACTGTCCGGCCTGTACGGCGTGTTGAGACCGATGGACTTGATGCTTCCGTATCGACTTGAGATGGGCACCAAATTGCCAAACGACCGCGGTAGCAACCTGTATGAATTCTGGGGTGATCGGATTACGGAGCAGTTGAACAAACAGCTACGCTCGCTGAAGTCAAGCACGGTGATCAACCTCGCATCCGTTGAGTACTTCAAGTCGGTTAATCCCGGCAC
The DNA here is from genome assembly GCA_965363925.1 of uncultured bacterium. GTDB lineage: Bacteria > Bacteroidota > Rhodothermia > Rhodothermales > JABDKH01 > JAGQWL01. The sequence continues at coordinate 1,973 of CBDTVC010000639.1, forward strand.
GCTCAAGGCGGACATCATCGCGCCCGTATTTCTGGATCAGAAGGGAAGCAACTACAAGATCGTCAGCTTTTACGCCAAGAAAGCGAGAGGCTACATGTCATCGTGGATCATCCGAAATGCCGTGGACGATGCCAAGAAACTGAAGAAGTTCAAGGCCGAGGGTTACCGATACAGCGCAGAACATTCCTCGCCCGATCGGCCCGCGTTTATTCGTGACGCGAAATGAGCCAGCAACTGCCCGCATCGACACCCACAGCCCGCAACTCCAGTTCTCAAATTTTACCCTAGTACCGCCAACTCGAAACATCCGCACCCCTGGGCGCCGATTTTTCGATGCGATTCATGATGAGCGGCAGGTAGCGCATATTGTACCGAAGCCGACTGATCGCATTCGAATTTCGCTGATCGCCGTTCCAGCAATGTTCAGCGCGATCACCGTAGTCGACAATTCCGTCGTAATACGGATTGGTTGTGCCCTCCAGAAAGTCTTCGACGAGGTACACGGCGTTGTTCAGGTAGTAGTTGTCCATGTCGCCAGCGTAGACGTGTAACTTGCCTTCGACTTTTGGTCCGAGTGTCTTCCAGTCGCGCTGCATGATGTGATTGAGGTCGAAGTTTTCACGCCAGTATTC
>CBDTVC010000640.1:0-2601 GCA_965363925.1 uncultured bacterium
AATGTCATATTCGAACAACTGATGCAATCAGGTGAGTCGTTCACGATCGATGGTTCCGGAAAGAACGGGCGATTCGAGAAGAACGAACTGATCGTAACGGTTAACGGATCAGATAATGCCCGAATCCACGTGAGCTGCTCCAAGCCAATTGGTATCGGAATGATGTTCGGCAGCTTTACCGTGACTGACGGTGCTAGCAGAAACGGTGGACGATTCTGTCCGTTGTCTTCCAAGGCAGAGTCAGCGGAAAGCGCTGCTGGACAGTTCACGCTCGACGCTGTCTATCCGAATCCACTCAGATCATCAGCAACGGTTCAGTTCAGCTTGCCAGAAGCAGGCGACATTGAAGTAGCGCTGTACGATCTCCTTGGACGTCAAGTCCGGTTGGTGACGGAAGGCCGAGTTTCGGAAGGCACGCACAGTGTTCTCCTTGATGCAGATGGACTTCCGAATGGCACGTATTTGCTTCGGGTCAAGTCCGACTCAACGATGCAATCACGAACACTCGTGTTGATGAAGTAACAAGAAGTAACTTGCTTGACAAGAAGGGGTCCTGCTCGACGAGCGGGACCCCTTTTTTTGTATGGTGTCTTCAGCTCTTGCGGCCATCCCTGGATCTAAACAAGTTCTGAACATCGCACCCGTACTATTGAAAAAAGGCCGAAATAGCCGCTCCCGAATCCAGTATCGTCCGCCTCTCTCTCTTTGCCAGAAGAAGGGTCACGGGGCAACGAAGAAGAGATGCTTCACCTAGCCCTAAGCTCTGATTTCGCCAAAACGAAGTATTGTGACGCCGCTTCCATTCCTTCAAAGCGTTCAACACGAACCGCAGAATGAGCTATTTGTACATCCGCCTTGCCTAGGCGTGGACGTTGAGAATCGCGCCAATGATGGTGATTTGCTGAAGCTGAATCCGCTACTCAACAAAAATGCACCATCCCACGCCTATTCGTAAACTGCAACCATGCGATCAATAGCTACAAAACTCATCCTTATTGCGCTTGGGGTCAGCCTTATTCAGGCGGGCTTGACGACCTGGTTTGCGCAGCGAACGGCGTCCGCTTCGTTTGCCCGGTTTGTTCAGGAAGAGCTGGAATCTGACTTGATTGATCTGGCAGAAGAGCACTACGCTCGCTCTGGAACGTTGCGTGGCGTTGACCGCGTTATTGCCATGCAGACGGAGAATCCGAATCCGCGACCGGATCGCGATAACACAGGTCGTAACAACACGGCTGGCGATAATGTACCTCCGCGCGACGATGCACGCCCCGAAGACAATTCGCTGCGCAACGACAATCGCCCGCCAACAGGCAACGGTGGACCGCCTCCAAACGACAACCAGGCCCCAGGCAACGGCGGCCTGCCACCGAGACAGGGCCCGGGGCCGCGCCCTGAACCCGGAGGTGACCCGCTCGCGAAGCGGTTTGCACCATTTGCCCTCGTTGATGCGGATGGGGAGGTGCTCGTTCCGGCCGGTGCGTTTAAGCGGGAGACCGTTGTGTCTCTCGACCAGCGATTGGCAGGCACACCAATCGTCGCTGAGGACAGTACCGTCGGGTATCTGCTTGTCAATCCTGAGTCCCTGACGCTGTCAAACCGAGAGCAGCGATTTATGTCAGACCTGTTCCGAGCTGTTGCCGTTGCGGCATTGGCCGGACTTGGTGTTGCATTTATTCTGGCCGCCCTACTTTCGCGGCGCGTCGTTGGTGCACTTTCCAACCTCACAGCAGCGGCGAGGAGGCTGGCAAAAGGAGACTTGGCCCAAACCGTTCCCGTCACGTCACACGACGAAATCGGTGTGCTCGCGGAGGCGTTCAATTCGATGAGTCATTCGCTGAACCAATCGCAATCGCTTCGAAGGCAAATGACGGCCGATATCGCGCACGACTTGCGGACACCGCTCACGGTGCTCCAGGGTTACCTCGAGGCCATGTCGAAAGGCGACCTTGAGCCAACCGGCGAACGGATTGATTTGCTCTACTCCGAAGCAAAACACTTAAGCCGACTCGTCGAAGATTTACGATTATTGTCTCTGGCCGATGCAGGCGAATTGCCATTAAACATCGCGGAGATCCGCGCGATCGATCTTCTTAAAACAGTCCAGGCTTTCCTGGCCCGTGAAGCAAAGTCAAATGGAATAAGCCTCGTCATTGAACCGCAGAAGCGACCCGTTGACGTACGGGCAGATTTTGATCAGTTGCGACGCGTACTGATCAACCTCGTTTCAAACGCGATCCGTCACACCCCTTCTGCCGGTACCATTACGTTGAGCGTAACGAGCGACTTGGACGCAGAATCCGCTGACACGGATGATCGCAACTTGCCGATTCACTTTCGTGTCAGCGACACCGGAGATGGTATTCCAGAAGCGGATGTTTCAAACGTATTTGAGCGATTCTACCGAAGTGATGTAGCGCGGGCCCGGACGGACGACGGGGGTAGCGGCCTTGGGCTAGCTATTTGCAAGGCGCTGGTTGAGGCGCACGACGGTCACATCTCCGTTGAGAGGACGGGAGAGGCGGGGACTACTTTTCGTATAGACCTGCCGTTACTTTCTTTGGATCGCCAAAGAAAGTAACCAAAGAAAACTCTTGGGCTGGT
>CBDTVC010000641.1:0-2601 GCA_965363925.1 uncultured bacterium
ATTACGAATGTCTTTGCGTGAAGGCTTGAGCGACTTGACCCGAACATGGACCAGTTGCGTTCCACATGTTCGGCTTTAAACTCAAAGAGATTCACTCCCATCTCGACCAACTGTTTTCGGTAGTCGATGTAGCCGGCGTGGACAACCGTCACATCGTTTGCGGCGAACGAATTTGTTAGTATCGTAATCCGAACGCCGCGTTGTCTGAGATCGCCGAAAAGCTTAAGCCCGACGTCCCCGGGAATGAAATAAGGAGACGAAATAAGCAAGTCTTCTTTTGCTGATGACAGCAATTCCACAATCCTAGGCGCGAGACTATTCGAAGTGTCCGTCAGTTTCGACAAAACCTTTTCCGGCTGGTCAAACACAACAGTCCCGTTCGAGTAATAAGCCTGAAGCTCATTGGTCACGAGCTGGCGCGACGCAATTTCGTTTTCCCCAGAGAGCTTGGTGCGGAATTCGTTTTGGGCATCCTTCAGCGAATCCATCCATGGGTTATACTTTTTGTCAGGGGCCGCTTTCCCGAGACGCGAGGCTTCTACAGAAATCCCGCTATACCAGTAGCGATCAAATTCGACGACGATATCGGATACAACGCCGCCTGCAGCAAGGACGTCGAAGTCTGTAAAAACGATTTTTGATGCAACGTCAAAATACTCGTTGCCGATGTTGCGCCCGCCGACGATACTGGCGATCGAGTCTACAGAGAGCGACTTGTTGTGCATCCGCCGCGTCACGCGTGGGAATCGCGCGATGTATTCAATGAATCGCATCTTACGGAGGTACGAAGGATTAAAAATGCGGATCTCGAAGTTTTCCGTTTCGCTACAAAGACGCGTAAATAGACCGTCGCGTCCGTGAGTGTCCATGTCATCCAGGAGTAGTCTGACCTTCACTCCTCGCCGAGCTGCTGCAATCAGGTTTGCTAGAAGTGCCCGTCCGGCTTGGTCGTCGTGAAAAAGGTAGTACTGCGCGTCGATCGACCTAGTAGCCTGGTCGATGAGTTCAAAGCGGCTGAGCAGTGCAAGCTGCGGGTCGCCGAGGGGATAATAAAGCGTTGTTGCTGGAGACTCGCTTCTCGTCAGCAGCCGTTGAGTCGATTCGTAAAGCGGAGTCGATTGGTCAACGGTGATCGGTGGCATCAACTCGGGCAAAACGCGAAAGTATCTTTCGCCGACCAGACGGAGTAATAGTAGACCGACAAGTACTACAAGAATGGGCGCAAAGACCATGATGGTTGGCATATCGTTGAGTCGGTCCCTCGCCGATCAAATCACAGGCATCTTCGCAATCGTGCGCGAGGAGTCGGAGCGGTCGGCCCCCAAGGGTCGTAGTACCTGATCAAGATACTTGGTTGTGACACATGATTGTACCGTGACTGACGCGGTCTTGTTCGCTGCCCGCCATTACCGATTTGGCTGGAACCGTTCTGATGTGAATTGCCTAAGCGGAATGGGCAGATGACTGATTAGCTTCGCACTTTTCGCCATAGGTCTTTGCTAGCGGCTCGGATTGAGCATTATTTGGCGCGAAAATATTCCACCAGAAAAGCAGTTCCGAAGCCTTCTGGACGTCTTCTTGGCCGTAGCGCGATTGCGGATCCTGCGTGGATTTGGTCAGAAGTTTGCTTGATTCGACGTGGACGAGGTCGATTGCTGCTGCTAGTCGGTATTCACTAATGAATCGCTCAATAGAAATCGACGGTTCCGTTGTCAACCTTGGCATAGAGTCGAACGGCGTGACTTGATCAGGAGCAAACTTCTTGCGAAGGCTGATACACGTTTCGAGAAAAGATTGAGCGTGTCGTATGCGGTCGGAAGCCCAATCCATTTGCTTGCTCGGATTCGCGTTAATCACGACACTCAGCCGGATAACGTCGCTTCCATATTTATCAAGAAGATCATTCAGGTCGGGTGCATTGCCGAGCCTTTTGCTCATTTTTCGTCCATCCTTGGTCACGACGTCGTGTCCGAAATACACGTCGATGATCTCGGGCCGTGGAGACAAGCCGAAGTTGTATAAGAACCGGCCGACAAATCGAAAGAGCGGAAGGTACGCCGAGGCATCGTATCCCGTATGGAAGTGAACTTCTGATGGCGGGTTTGCCATCCACATTTCGAATGGATTCTGTGGCCCCGGTTTCCACTCCGGTACCGTGGCAAAACAACACCATGCATCGTCGAAAAAGCAATCCAGCGTATCCGCAACAATTGGTTCGTCTTCGGATCCACAGGACTGGCACTTAGCATATCCGTTTCCTCCATGGACTGGAAGGCGCACCGGGAGGCAGGATTTGTCGACGGGTGCGAGGCCACAGCGATTGCAGTTCACGGCTGGTACTGGTGTTCCCCATTCGAGCGAACGGCTGACAAGCCAGTCGCACGGTTTATCGGATGCCGGGTCGTCATCAATGTGTGCGTTCGCGCATATCTGGTCATCCGCATTCAAAAGTCGGCCACCACTGCGACGGCTTCGGATGGTTTGGCTGAGTAATACTCTGCGACCGCGTTGACCCCAGCGCGTAAGCTGGTCGATGTCGGTGATTAAGTCTGCGACGTACAGACTTGTCCGCACGTACCAGGATGTGGAAAGTTTTTTCTT
>CBDTVC010000642.1:0-2600 GCA_965363925.1 uncultured bacterium
TCAGCCCGCGATCGCAAATGTTCGGAAGTCTGCTTCCCTGGTGCGTCCGGCAAGATCCCTCCGAGGTAAATCACCTGGCTGACTCCTTCCTCCGAGGCTGCCTCAGCGAATACGGACGCAAGTGAACGATCACGCGCCGCAAAATCGCCGCTCGAACACATGGAGTGGATCAGGTAGTATGCGGCTTCAACCCCCACCAAAGCCCTTCTAGTGTTCGCGACGTCCGACAGATCTCCCGTATGAATCTGTACAGACCCACTCCACGACCTGCCGGATAAACGGTCGGGGTCGCGGACGAGAACGTGAACGTTGTGCCCAGCCTCAATCAAAAGCGGAATCAGTCGCCCGCCGATATATCCCGTCGCGCCGGTAACAAGTACGTCCATTTACTCAGGTCCTTTGTAGTCGATTGGGGCCAGCTGCCGTAACATCCGCTGTCACATGTCAGGTAAGAATTCGCCCTACAATATAGTCAGGCCATACCTGCCAATCGATGGCGCAAAATTTGGCGAACGTTTGAGTAGAACGGGATTGAACGAAAATCCGAAAAGCAGTGTCCTTTCGTTGTACTCGCAATCACTCAGATCATAAATCAACAGAACAATGTCAATGACCACGCTGGACATAACGACCGTTCGTCTCCCTCAAAGAACCTTGGCTTACGTTCGCCACGTTGGCCCGTACATGGGTGACACAGAATTATTTAGTCGACTATTTGGCGTCGTTTTCAGTTCTCTCAAAGCCAGAGGCTTGCTGGAGTCAAACGCAGAAGGAATAACAGTTTATCATGACGACGCGGACACTGTTCCAGCCTCGAAACAACGGATCAGTGTCGGCTGTACGGTGCCGCATGGAACGCAAGCCAATGATGGACTCGACGTATTAGACCTTCCAGAGTCTGATTACGTAGTCGGCTCGTTCGAAATTTCCCCCGACCAGTATCCGGACGCATGGACGGATATGTTCGCCTACATGGGCGAAAATGGTCTTGCTCCAAGCGCAAAAGGCGTAATGTATGAATCATACAAAAACGATCCGAGTTCGCATCCGGAAGGCAAACATGTAGTGGACATTTGTGTCGCCGTTGATACTCGCGTCGGCAGCTAGATTATCGCACCTGGACAAAACTGCCAGTAGTTGAACTCGCTGCGGATTCAATTCGATAGAAGTATTGCGATGCAGGCAGGTAGTCCGTGTTCAGTATGACCTCATGTGGCCCGGCAAGCCGCACCCCCTCGTCGACCACGAGACGTGTTCGTCCTTGTAAATCAGTAAGCACCAAGCGCACGGAGCCCGCCTCGGGTAAGCTGTAACGAATCGTCGATTCACCCGACGTGGGGTTGGGGTAGTTTTCAATTTCAATTTCGTTCGAGTCTCCGCCAGCGTCTTGATTTAAGCCAGTGTTTGAACCTAATCGCAGCCGGTAGATGCTGGTGCCAGATGTGATGTAGAGCGTCTTACCGTCACTATCGCCCCATGCAAGATTCGTCGTTTGTTCGGGTACGACGACCTGGTCTAACAACAAACCCTCTTTCGAATAAATGTCAACGCCGGTTGGACTCGTGACATACAGCCTTCCCTGATCGTCAGTCTTCATCCCATCTGCCGCACCACTGCCGGATACCGTGGCAAACAATCTTCCGTTTGAGAGTTCGTGATTTGCAACATCGTAGGCAACTACTGTTCGTTGATCAGACGTGCTCACGTACAACGTGGACTCATCGGGCGAAAAGACAATTCCATTCGGTTTAAAAAGGCTATCGACAAGAAGATGTAAATTACCATCGGGTGCAATCCGAAATACACCCCAGAAGGAAAGCTCCTGTTGCCCGGGACTAATTCCCCATGGCGGATCTGTGAAGTAGATCGAACTGTCAGAGTGAAGGGTTAGGTCGTTCGGGCTGTTAAGTGAGAGGCCGTCGAACTCGGTTGCCAATGGCGTCAGCGTATTTCCAGCGTCTAGCCTCGCGATCTGCCGAAGACCGTGTTGAGCCAGAAGCAAACTGCCCTCTTGATCAAGCGCCAGTCCGTTGCTGTTTCCGGATGGCTCAAGAAATATTTCCGCCCCGCTGCCGGGTGTCCATCGATAGATTTTGTTGCCGGGAATATCACTAAAGAAAAGTGCCCCGTCTTTCCAAACCGGACCCTCAACAAACTGAAATCCTTGAGCGACTCGTTCGACAACCGCGTTTGGCTGAATGGGTGACTGCCCAGCTGCAGATGAACACATTAAGATGCACAGGAAGGTGAGTGACGCGTATCGGATTTGCACAGGAACTGGGTCTGTTGGATTAGGTTTGTCGTTCGGACGTTGCGGCAGGGTCGACTACAGCCGGGATGGGTGCGGATTGTGGTTGCCGAAGCCCCGAGCAAAATAGTGTGCAACGCTTAGACTTGGGAAATAGCCAACAGATCCGGCTTCGATCAGTACATGTAGCCAATGGCCCGAAAAGTCGCTGAATGGCCCAAGCGTACTCGCCGGCAAGTCGCAAACAGCCGGACTCTGATTAACTGCTCGAAGAACGATTGAGCCTAAAAGCGGAAGCAGGGACCCAGATCACCAGGTCAACTGGTTTCTACGTCCCTGCAATTGGTTATTC
>CBDTVC010000643.1:0-2589 GCA_965363925.1 uncultured bacterium
TTTCAAGCAAACCCAGCTCGGCAACGGCCGTCATCATCTTGTTCTTTGCTTGCGCAACCGACGCGTGAAGGGAGTCAACGTGCGCGATCATGTCGACTGCTCGCATGGTCCGGTCTGAGCGACGGCCGCGGCTCAAATCACTCCGCTCAAATTGAAAATCATCGACATTTACGGTAAGTCTGTGCTCAGTGAACCGAACTCGTTTGTAGCGGCCGTTCCTGTTCTCAGACTCGTTCTCGAGCTGATGGAGCTCCCCGTTACGAAGGATCAACCGGATCTGTTCACCTCCATTCAGCGACTGGATTTCGCCACGTTCTGCTTTGATCTCTGACCGTCGTCTGGACCCTTCCGAATAGTCAAAAATAGTCACATCGCGCATTTCGTTCGAGACCGGGTCGAGGTCCTGAACGAGAATGCTGTATTTCTTGATGCCGTCATAGAACACTCCCGGCTGTAGCACAAAACCTGGTTTTTTCTGGCGGATGTCTGACCACAGTACCTTGGTTCGAAAATTTGCTTCCGGCAAAACCTCTGTGTTGAAAAAAATCATCATACCGGAAAGCAGAATCCCGACAATCATAGCGGGCCACGCCAACTGAATGATCGACACGCCTGAACTCTTGATGACGGCGTAGGACTGGTTCTCGGCCAGTCTGCCAAATACCATCAGCGTCGAGATCAGCACAGACATTGGAACAGCCAAGACAACCATGTAGGCCAGGCTGTAAACGATTAGTTCAACGATCGCCGACAGGGGTAAGCCCTTACCAACGAGGTCTGGCATGTGCTTGATGAGGAACTGCATTACCAGCAGAAACATCAATGCGGCTAGCCATCCGAAGAACGGGCCCGGCAGCATCCGCAACACTATCCTGTTGAATCGGGTCAGCAGCATCCGGGTGGGGGGAGTGGACTCAGGATGCGATCGAACGTGATCGCACTTTCTCAATATAGCGAAGCCGCACGTCGCGAAAATTTCGATTGCCGGACAAGACTCGATTGCCAGTTTCTGTCACGTCCGGCACGCCCGGCTTCAACGTAAGGATCGTGATCTCCGGCTTGATCCCGAGACGCAAGGGTGCTCCGGAATGACCAAGTCCGCGATTAACGTACAGGTGCTGGTATGCTTTTTTCTCCTGATCATGCTCGGTGTAGAGCCCGGCCCAACGCTGATACGCAAACTGAGCCCAGCCAAGCCGAACCCGCCCCCGCTCAATTCCAAATTGCCCACCGTGCGTGTGTCCACTGAGCGTCAGGTCGATCTGCGGTGCGTCCACTCGAGCAGTTGTATCCCAGTATCGCGGATCGTGCGCAAGCAACAGATGAAATGCGTCGTGTTCGGTTGGAAGGATGTCGCTGACCGCTTTTTCGAGGTCACCAAAGTTCTGTCCATGGCCGGTGTTGTCCGTACCGATGAGGTGTATCTTCGTGCCGTTGAATAACAGCCGTCGGTTCTCGTTGGTGAGCAGCTCGACATTGGTCGTTTGCAGGCGCTCCTCAAGGACGGTCACATTCCCCATGTGATCATGGTTTCCGAGGCAGCCGTAAACACCAAGCGAGGCTTCCAATTCACGTAAAGCTGGAAGGATCAAGTCGATCTCTTCGGGATGTTCGTTAACGAAGTCACCGGTGATTGCGACGAGATCCGGAGAAATTGAATTAACAATTTCGACGGCTTCATGCATCGGTCGCGCACTAAACATCGAGCCCGCATGCAGGTCAGAGAGTTGAACGATCTTCAGGCCAGCCAGCTCGGGAGACAAGTTAGGAATCAGCACATCCATTTCGCGGATGTCAAAGTCGTACAGCTTCTTGAAAACTCCGTAGCCGACCATCACTAGTGGCGCCGCAGCGGCAGACATTCCCATCTGCTGCACAAAGTCGCGCCGCTTAAGTTGCTTCATGTCACTCAAGTCAAGGGGACGGTCAATCACCCCAGCCGAGCCGCCCTCCTCGAAACCAAGCGGTGCAACCTCTTCGGCTGCGGATACGCCGAGCAGATGACTTTGGAACCAGCCAAACAGCCAGGAAACGAAAACGAAAACATCCTTCACCGCCAGCACAATGAACGTGATGACTTTCGGGATGTAGTAGACAAAACTGAGCGCAAAAATGATCGATGTCAGCGTCTCCGATGCAGCTCTCCATGGCGGATATGCTGCGCACAGCACCAAGACAGGGATGATTAACACTCCAAAGCCGTACGCCGGGACAACGTACTTCCGCATGCGTCTGCGGTTACGCGCAAATCGACGGAATCGTCTGAACGAATACGCATCAATCGCGACTAGAAAGCCTACAAGCAGGAAGAATAGATACGGCGCTGATTCCATACTACGATATATTCCCTCCGGCGGTCTTTTCAGGTTGGAAACTCATGAACACAACACCGCGACGGCACAAAGCACGCCCAAAGCCGATGTATCGTCCTGGTTCCATTGCTGATTTGATCACTTTTTGCCGGTACTCATTTAGGTAATCGACCAATAAATGATCCGACATAACTCCTATTGTTTGTCGTGCGACGCCTGAGAAACTCTCGCTTTTGCGAAATCGGGTCGCGTTTGTTTCTATTTCTTTTGACGCTTC
>CBDTVC010000644.1:0-2578 GCA_965363925.1 uncultured bacterium
GGAGCGGCGATTCTGTGGGTGCAATCGGACTTGTGAGCAATTGTGAACGTATGATCGTGCCTGACCAATTGCCAGTTTGTACGCACCCCATCCGTCCAGATAGACCAAGAACCGATCTGAAGTTGCAGGCATTCAATCTACCAAAAAGCACACAAATTCAGTCCTCGACTATTCCTCCCAGCGTCTCAATCTTTCCACTACCGTTAACGCTTTTAAACAAGCTTTCGGGTCTCGACAGTGTCGCGTGCTCGCATCCGCACCAGATAGACACCGCTCGGGCTCGGCCCTGAATCCGATCGCAAAACTGCAGGACCGGCCCGCATCGGTCCGTCGTGAAAAAACAGCTATCCGTCGCCCCAGCAGATCGAATACCTCGATGACGACCACGCCAGGCCCCGCATGGAGCGGATGCCTTTACCGCGAAGAAACACAGAGCCGCAAAAGTCGTCGCACTATTCGCGCGGATAAGCGACTGCCACAACATCGCTCAGTGGACTCATTCCGCCATTCCGATACATTACCTGGACGGCGTAGCGATAGCCTGCCTCTCCGCGAAATCGTACCCTTCGATCTTGGAACACGGTCTCGGTACCGGCAGACCGGTACCTTGCTGGCTGCTCATCCACCAACCCGCGGTAAACAACAAACCAGAATTCTCCAGCCTCCGGTGATGGGTATGACCATGTGAGTTCTACATGACCGGAAGTCGTGTCTGCAATTGCGGCCAACCCGGCGATGCCGGGTCGAACACCCGTATCATACACGCGCCCTTTCACCGGCACAGCGAGATTGGAACGAAAGCCGGAGCTGTCAACAGCCTGGATTGTGTATTCGTACGTGCGCAGTTTTTGTACTTCGTAATCCGTGAAATTGTCTGCTAACGTACCAAATGTTCGATGCTGAATCCACGTCGACTCCGTTGATAACCGTCGGAACAGAATCTGCTCGACGACATCGAAGCTGGGACTACGCGACCACGCGATCGAGACTGACGAGTCTGTTGGAACGGCCTCCGTAAATACCGGAGTCACGGGTGGCAACAGATCGGGAAGCGGTACACGGAAGGGCTCGGATGGCTCCGACGGGTTGAAACTAAAGTCCAAGGCAACGATCTGGTAGTAGACCTCGTTTGTCAGCGACTTAAAGTTTAGGGTGTCGACAAATGTTGAGTCAAAGTGGAGGTCGTCGTTTCGGAGGACCCATGTGTCGTTGATATTGTGCTTCCGATAGATCCGGTACGCGTACATATCAGGCGCATCGGGAATGTCCCATCCGATTTCGATTCGTCCGGTTGAGTCTGCGATTGAAACGATTTCGAAATTGACGGGTGGGGCGGGCGGGATTGTATCGGTTAATGCAGCGACCATCGGTAGGGAAGCCGACACGTTGTCAGACGTATCAACGGCAAGAACGATGTAATAGTTAGCACGCGTGGGCAAAATACGATCGTCGAATGCCTGGCGTGTTTCCGGCGGAAGAATGTTTTCTGCATCAAAAGTATAGTCGCCGCCATGTTGAATTGAATGTCCGATTACAAATCCTGCAAAGTCGTCCGGCATGCCGTCGGCGACAACGTCCCATTTAACTTGGACCTGCGTTTCTGCAACCTGAACCACCTCGGTAATGAACGGAGGCGGCGGCGCTTCTTCGTCAAACGGAATGGCATCGACGAAGGCCGGTTCGCTTAAAGGGCCGAAGAATGTAATCCCCCGTAATCGATACTTGTACACGCGATAGTTCGCGACGTCTCGATCCGTGAAGGTGACAATGGGGCCCGTCACGCCCATGATTCCGAAATATGGGGAGTCTGTGATACGCTCGTAAGTGCGACCACCGTCGAAAGATCGTTCGATCCAGTATCCCGAGAAGCGTTGTACGTCGTCCTTCTCCCAGGTGAGCGTGACCGTTGAATCGCCGGCCTCAGCGGCAAATCCGAATGGAGACGCGATCGGATCCGGGTCATTCGCAGTGACAAAGACATACGCGGTGTCGGTGCGAATGACGGATTCCGCTCCCGCTACATAGACCCGGTATACATAGTCATTTCCAGCTGAAACGGTTCTGTCGACGAAACTCACGCCGAGAGCGCGTGCAGACGTAGAGTCGAGATCCGCTGCAAGCTGGCTGTACTGGTATCTGTGTTGCGCTTCTCGAGCAGCCCTCAGGATTCCCTTCAGATTCCCTGTGCTCATCTCGACGTCGAAATACTCTCCGTGCAACGCCTGACCGACAATACCGAGGATGTTGTTTTCCTCGACGGCCTCTCGTGAGAATTGATCAAGCGCCCAAGGCCTAATAGGTTCGCTTGTCAATGGCCGGTAGTCGATCGAAGATGAGTCGCCCTGTGCATTGAACGTGGCGCGTTCCAGTCGGTATCCGTACTCACGGGCTAGCAGCCAGCCACCGGCATCAGCCGGTGTCCATCGAAGAGCAACGCTGGCGCTCCCCTGCATTGCTATCAATCCGAGGTGCGAAATGCCGTCGAGCGAATCTGTAAGCGTTGAGTCTGTAGGCAAGCCATCAGCAAGTGGCTGCGACCCTGGCCCTCCAACCAGCGCCAAACACGCAGTTGCGGTCA
>CBDTVC010000645.1:0-2572 GCA_965363925.1 uncultured bacterium
ACCCTGTCGAGTACGGTGCCCCAATACGTCGGTTGCATATCCAACCCAGATGGCCGTTCTGGTCTGAAATGGGTGCAAATCATTGACGACGAGGGTTTTTCCCAACTAGACACCCAATGTCGTCTGACGCCATACTACTATGAAGTCCTACTACTACTGCGCCGAAGAGCAGGTGCGACTTTAGGCTGGCGATCATGTCATACTGCCGCGATTGATTATCGCCATTTCAGCACATTGGCCATAATCGCCGGCTAAGTAGTCAACATTTCTCAAGTATACTTCACAGCAAGAAGCCCGCTACGGATATATCCGTAGCGGGCTTTTGTCTGCTAAGTCATAAGCTGACTTAGAACTCACCAACCCAAACCGAACTGGCAGTGGTCCCGTCCGGGACGTTCCACGTGGTTGACTTAGCTGATCCAAGAAGCGCCTTTTTTACTTCAGCCGGTGTCGCCTTCGGATTTCCGGACAGGTACAACAAGGCCGCTCCCGACACGTGCGGCGCCGCCATCGACGTCCCCGTCATGAGCACACCATACTTGTTGTCGCGGGAGGCTTTCGCGCCGAGCGCCAATATGTCTACACCGGGTGCGAGTATATCAACTGTGCTGCCATAGTTTGAGAAGTCCGCAAAACGGTCATACAAATCGTAGGCTCCAACGGTGATCGCACCCTTGGCATGGGCTGGCGTAACCGTGCTCGCATCGATTCCTTCGTTGCCAGCAGACACAACAACCACTACCCCCTGTTCGACGACCGAATCGATCGCTTCATCCAGAGTGGTGTAGCTCGTCGTGCCTACATCCGCACCAAAAGAAATGTTAACAACTGCCGGAATTCCTGGATGCTCTGCCTGAATCTCAAGAACGCGATCCAGTGCCGCGATCACGTTGGACATCTCAGTCTCACCGTTGTCATCAAGAACCTTCAGGTTCCACGTCTTGGCACCCGGTGCTACCCCAACAATTCCTTTCTTGTTGTCCAAAGCAGCAACAGTCAAAAACCGTTGGTTTCGAGGATCTAGGCCGTCAATCGTATCAGTTTGCGCCTTATAGTAGTCGCAGGTGACCGCGGTCGCTGCCACGCTTTTGGCGGAAGTTTCTAATGATTTCGGCCGGGTTCGGGACCGAATCGAATGAGTCAGGTAGCAAGAGTCTACGGCGTTTCACGAATCACAAATACCTGCTCTGTAAACGCTTCAACTGCGCGGTTCAGCGCGGTCTCATCCAGCTTCACATCCGGCAACAACAACAGTCGAAAACGATGCTCCCCAAAATCTGTTTGTCGCTGGGGATCGTTCGATGCAATCTTCGTCTTCTGATCAAAGCCGTACAAACTTGACCGCACAAGCGTAATCCGAAGCTTGTTGTCACGTCCGTCGCACGCAAACGCACCATCCTGAATTATCGTTAATCCCTCGACATCCGTGCGCACGCGACTAGTTGTTCCAACGGATCCTCCAGCCACGTTAACGGCCTGCTCGTTGGAGCCCGTGAACTCGCCCGGATTCCTGGAGATTCGAACCCATCGGTGCATCGGATGCTCGACGCCATCAGCAGACCGCAGCATCGAACCGGCGGCGCCCTGCATCTCGATCTCGTCAAACGAAAGATTCTTCCGTATAATCTCAAACTTCAAAATGCTTCGCGCCGTCGCCCACCGAACTGCGATATCCGCGTATACGCCAGGCAATTGAGCGTAACGGGAGAAAACGACATCGATGCTGCTGCCAGCATCAGCGTTGCGGTAGTACTCGGAGTCATAGACGGGGCCTGTCGTCCTTTTTGCAACCTCTGGTTCGGCCCAAGTGGTGCCGTCTCCATATCGGGACACCCCGTGCGACCACGTGTCAGAATCATCTCTGATTGTTACAAAGCGGAAGAACACATCCCCCAACCAAGGCACGGGCGTAGACCGGTCGGGATCTCGCCGAACAGTCTGATCTGTTAGTTGTCCCGAAACGCTGCGTTCGGATAGGCCTTGGACCGATAGGCTCGGCTCGGAAGACTCCTGTACGGAATCATCGGTCGATAAGGCAAGCTTTGCTGACACTCCGAGTACGGGGTCAGATTTCGCAAGATTAGATCCTTCACGGTCAAGATGATCCTCTCGTCCAGTCAGCGCACTATCAAAGTGGTAGGACTTAAATCCGCGCGCGGGTAGCGTGTCAACAAATACCCACCGGTCGCTGTCACAACGTACATCCGGCAAGGCCTTCTGAATCGGAATCACTTGGCCATCCGCATCACAAAATCCAGCGCCTTCCCGGTAGTAGACGAAGCTTTGAATCGAAAGCGGTAACGCAATGGGATACGGCCTCGTGTTGAACAATCGAAACTCACCTTCACGAATTGATGGCGGATGATTGAGCGACTGCCGCTTCTGCGACGCATAGACAATCCTCCTTGCTGTTTCATGGACGCGACCAAGCTCGTGCCGTGCTTGCTCCGCAGCAGTCGGCGACATGGAACCCGGATAAATGTCATGAAACTGATTAAAGAGTAGTGTCTTCCAGGCACTTTCAAGGTCCATCCGGGATCGCTTGCCAAAATCAGTAGCCGCGTTCGCCGTC
>CBDTVC010000646.1:0-2565 GCA_965363925.1 uncultured bacterium
CGGACTCGTCGGCATGGGAATGGGGGTCCTCTTCGCGATCTTCGGGTTTGTTTCGATGAACGTCGTACTGATATTTGTCGGAGCCTTTGTGTTTTTCGGTGCGCGGCACGAGGTTCGTCAAGTAGTTGGCACGGTGTGACGACTTTGCCGGCACAGCACAGATAAGTTGCCGGTACTAGTTTGACGCAGAAGCGGACGACTCTCGTATCGCCCTAAACGTGTTCACCATTTCGATTGCAGCGATTGCAACCTCTGCACCCTTGTTGCCGGAACTACCGCCCGACCGCGCAATAGCTTGCTCGCGATTCTCGCACGTTAGCACGCCATACAACACGGGGATGCCGGTACTCAAAGACAGCTCTGCAATGCCGCGGGCAGATTCACCGGCAACGTAGTCGTAATGTGTTGTTTCGCCGCGGATCACAATTCCAAGACAGATCAACGCATCGTACCGATCCGTGTCGAGCATTACTGCAGCGCCGACCGGAAGCTCGAACGTTCCCGGAACATGCACGAGGTCGATGTCATCTGCCTGCACGCCCTGTTCAATCATCGTAGCAGTTGCTGGGTCGATCAGGCGAGCCATCAATTCGGGATACCACTTTGAGGCTACGATTCCGATTCGGAGTCCTGCACCGCTGCTGTTACCAGAAAAATGCATGGTCTGCTTTTGTTAGTTTTGGTTTCGCTACGTCCATTTGAAAATGCACTAACATCAAAGGATGTGCTGCATCTTCTCCGCCTTCGTCCGAAGGTATTGTTCGTTCTCTGCACGCGAAATTGAAATGGGAATACGCTCCGCCACAACGATGCCGCTGCGCTCAAGTGACGCAACTTTGTCCGGATTGTTGGTCAAGAGACGAATCTCGTTGATGCCAAGTCCGGTCAACATGTTTACAGCTGCGCCGTAGTCACGCTCGTCTGGCTCGAATCCGAGACACTGATTCGCTTCCACTGTGTCCATTCCGCTGTCCTGCAACGTGTAGGCCCTGATCTTATTTGCCAGGCCAATCCCTCGGCCTTCCTGACGCAAATATAGAATTACTCCACTTCCAGCAGCAGCGATCATCTCCATTGATCGCGCGAGCTGATCGCCGCAGTCACATCGGATCGATCCAAGGGCATCGCCGGTCAGACATTCCGAATGGATGCGGACAATCGGTGCATCAGATGCAGACGCATTTCCGTACACGACTGCCAGGTGCTCAGTTAATTCGGAGTCGATGTACGCCCTTACTTGAAACGTTCCGAATCGCGTGGGCAGTTGTGCTGCTTCTGTAAAGGATGAACGAGTCGGAGTCAGCTGTGGCCGAGGTGAATCCTGTTGCGGTTGCCGTGCGGTTGGATTGACAGCACCAGAAGATGCTCCATTGGTTTGATCTAATTCGGCAATTCTGTTGACATAGTCGGCCAAGTCGGAAATCGCAACCATCCGAAGATTGTGCGTCATCGCAAATCGGCTAAGATCTTTCCGTCGAGCCATCGAGCCATCTTCGTTCATGATTTCGCAGATTGCGGCCGCAGGCTCAAGTCCCGCGAGGCGAACCAAGTCTAGACTTGCCTCGGTGTGCCCGCGTCTTCCACGGACTCCGTCTTCGTGGCCGCGCAGGGGAAAAATATGTCCAGGGATTGCGACGTCTTCAGGTCTGCTCTCTCGATTTACAAGTACACGAATGGTTGTTGCTCGATCGGCAGCCGATATTCCCGTCGTAACCCCCATCGCTGCCTCCACCGAGACAGTAAACGGTGACGCATGCGCTCGTCCGTCTGCCTTGGAAACCATCATAGGAATTTGCAGCCGGTCAAGATCTTCGCCGAGCATCGGGACGCAAATTAATCCTCGTGCAAACTGGGCCATGAAGTTGATGACCTCTGCTGTCGCATATCGGCCAGCCACAACTACGTCGCCTTCATTTTCGCGATCCTCATCGTCGACGACAATAATTGGTTTGCCCTCTTGCAGTGCAGTTAGTGCATCTCTAATCGTATCGAATTTGATCTCGTGCATCTGCGTGGGTAGTATATCGGTCATATCGATTTGTCTTGCACTTGAGCGGAGGAAAGTCGCGCTTCGAGAATTCTGTCGACGTACTTTCCGAGCACGTCAACCTCAATGTTCGCAACGTGGCCGACGGTCAGAAAACTGTTTGAAACGGTTGCAATGGTGAACGGCACCAGCATCACGGTAAAACCATCTACAAAGATATCAACGACCGTCAAGCTGATTCCGTTGAGTGTGACGTATCCCTTGGGGACGATCCATTTCATGATTTCGGGGTCAATGGCAATGCGTAACCAAACGCTTTCAGCATCCGGTGTGATTTCTTTCACGATGCCGGTCCCGTCGATATGTCCCTGAACAAAGTGCCCGCCCATCCGCGTTGACGGTGTAACAGACCGCTCAAGATTTACGACGCTATTTGGCGTGAGCTTGCCGAGGTTTGTGCGCTTCAGCGATTCCGGAGCAACTCCGAACGCAAACGAACTATCGTCGATATCGGTTATCGTTAGACAGGTACCATTAACGGCGATGCTGTCGCCCAACTTGGAGTCCAACAACGTTAG
>CBDTVC010000647.1:0-2565 GCA_965363925.1 uncultured bacterium
GGGGTTAACGACATTTGGGGTTGGACGGATACAACGACCGGAAACGAATATGCTATCGTTGGTCGCACAGATGGGACGAGCTTTGTCGATGTGTCGGATCCGCTTAATCCCGTCGTGATTGGCTCGTTACCGACAAATACTGCTTCGTCTTCGTGGCGAGACGTCAAGGTTTTTTCAGATCATGCATTTGTGGTTAGCGAGGCAAGTAATCACGGCATGCAGGTGTTTGACCTGAAACGACTTCGGTCTGCGGTCAACTTACCTGTGACCTTTGACGCCGATGCTGTCTATACGGGATTTGGAAGGGCGCACAATGTTGTAATCAACGAGCAGTCCGGGTTTGCCTTTGGTGTTGGCGTCCAATCCGCAACCTGCTCAGCGGGTCTGCACATGGTTGATATTTCCGAACCGTTGGAACCGACTTATGCTGGCTGTTTTCAGGACCTCGCTACAGGCCGGTCGAACAATGGCTACACGCACGACGCGCACTGCGTTGTCTATGCCGGTCCCGACACTGAGCACGATGGTAAAGAAATATGTATCGGAGCCAACGAAACGCACATTTCGGTAGCGGATGTTTCGAACAAGGTCAGTCCGATCGTGATTTCTAACGCCACGTACCCTAATGCGCGGTACGTGCACCAAGGATGGCTGAGCGAAGATCACAGGTACTTCTATCAGAACGATGAGCTCGACGAATCCAATGGCGTCGTTCCGACAACAACGACTTTCATTTGGGACATGATCGATCTGGACGATCCGCAGCTTGCTGGCACGCACGTTAATTCAACACCGTCGATCGATCACAATCTCTACGTTGTGGATTCGAAGATGTACCAGTCGAACTATACCTCCGGGTTGCGGATTTTCGATGTCACAAACCCAACAGTTCCAGTCGAAGAAGCGTTTTTCGATGTTTTCCCGGCCAGTGATGATGCTAACTTTGGCGGTTCGTGGTCTAACTACCCATTTTTCGAAAGTGGCACAATCATCGTCACCGGTCGCGAATCGGGGCTTTTCGTAGTTGCGCGAAGCAGCAGTACGATCGCTGTGGATGAAGAACCGGGAATTACTACCCTACCGGGCGTGTCCGGGTTCTATCCCAATCCGTTTGTAGAGTCGGCGACGATCAAGCTGCATGCAGATTCTCGTCAGCAGGTGTCAATCCGAGTGTTCGACCTGCTGGGACGCTTGCAAAGGGCATTAGGTGACGTCACCGCGGAGCAGGGAAGCACGGATATCACTATTGATTTGTCGAACCTTTCAGCAGGCACTTATGTTGTAAAGGTCGATGGCGCCTCAGTAAAGGGATCTGTCGTAGTCGTTAAGGCAAAGTAAAAAGTAAGACGGAAGCGAGCCAAGTCGACTAGCGGTTTCGTGCGCAATTGAGCACAGGCTCCACGCACAAACAAGACCGCTCAACCGCACCTCGACGGTCGCCACTATTCTACCGCTCGAGACGCTCCTCAAACACGTGCCTACTTTCACCGCGACATACGAGCGATTGCTCTTTCAGATTTGCCTTGCGTTAGTCGCTGTGCCTATCGTAGGCCTCACGAACGCGGCTGCGCAATCGTCGCGATCGATGCCTCACGATGAAGGGATCTCAAGTTCGCACTCGCCAGCTTCCACCCCGCCCAGTATCACTGGCGCCAAAGTGGACTGCGTCAACGGCAAGGCGGCAGACTTTCCCTGTTCGGGTCTCGACTTGATGTCGTTCGTTTCAATTGAGGCGCTCGGAGTTCTCGCAGTGAATGATATCTGGGGTTGGACGGATCCGGAAAACGGAAAGGAGTATGCGCTTGTCGGTTCATCAGGCGCCTTGAGTATTGTCGACATTACGGATGCCGTTAATCCGGTTGTTGTAGGGACTCTTCCCACAAACAGCGGCTTTGCAACCCAGCGCGATGTCAAGGTCTACGCCGATCACGCCTTTGTCGTCAGCGAAGCTTCAGATCACGGGATGCAGGTGTTTGATTTGAAGACGCTTCGGACACTGACCGGTAGTGCCTCGACCCTGGTGGCTGATACGGTTTACGCCGGTTTTGGTCGGGCTCACAATATTGTGATCAACGAAGAAACCGGGTTCGGGTACGCGGTTGGCACAAGCTCGGGGACGTGTCCGGCTGGCTTGCACATGATCAACCTCGCCATTCCCGATGAACCGACGTACGCTGGTTGCTTTGCTGACTTCGATACAGGAGGAAGTATTCCCGGATACACGCACGACGCACAGTGCGTCGTATACAACGGTCCCGATTCCGAACACACCGGTAAGGAGATCTGCTTTGCGGCAAATGTGTCGCACATTGCACTTTCCGATGTCAGCGACAAGTCGGCTCCTGTCCGAATTTCAATTGCAACGTATCCGACGGCATCATACATCCATCAGGGTTGGCTCAGTGACGACCACCGTTACTTTTATCAGAACGACGAATCGGATGAACGGACTGGCAGAGTTGCCACAACTCGAACGCTAATCTGGGATTTGGTGGATCTCGATGATCCGGTGTTAGCTGGCGAGCACTTCAGCACCGTACCTTCCACGGATCACAACTTGTACGT
>CBDTVC010000648.1:0-2565 GCA_965363925.1 uncultured bacterium
AAGTTCTTGTTCCTTTTCAAGAAACAGGATTACATTCTGAAGCTTGAGCTCCACGATCCGCAACTCCAGCGACTCTTTGTATCTGCGAAACGATGGTCTGCCAACCGAAGGGCATCCGATCAGCAACTGTGCGTATGGAAACACCTCGCGGATTTGTTTCAGTGCCTCGACCGCAATATCCGTCCCGTAACGATCAACGCCTTGATGAAAGGCGTCTGCGCCCTGGATGACAAGCAGCGGATTGGCCAACGATACAAACGCCTGGACATCCGCCCCATACAATTCCAAATTGTTTACGTTTTCAACGTCTTCCTCGGCAATCTGCGGCGGGAGGAAGGCATGTTGGATTGTTGGTTCGGAATCTAATACAATTCCCGCGTCTTCCAGAAGGTCAATGATGTGTTTGCTGACAAACACGACAGTGGAAAACCGCCTGAGGCTGACCTGCAAGAGGCGGCGGCGCCAGCCATTAAGCCGGCTTGCAAACTGCCCTGAATGTAACCACAACGTACTGTGTGTCGGAAAAAATCTGAGCAGAACGGCTAGCTTTGGTATTGTCTGAAAGCCGTGTATTTCAACTTCTACCTTTTTCGGCGTGACAAGTAACCGAAGCACCCACCCGATCTTGCGTCCAAGCCGGGCCCCTGACCAATCCAGGAGTTCGACCTTCCGTCCCTCACGTTCAAGAGCGGCAACGTGTCTCTGTAGAAACACACTTACGCCGCCGAGCGGAGGGGGAAGCGCGCCAAAAATCAATATGGATGGATTACTAGCAGACATCGAGCATTTCTGTTGGCGGCGCCATCAGGCAGCCACCCAGGGTCGGCGGCCAGTTGCCGTCAGACACTAATGTTAACGAAGATCTTCCTGTCGTTGACTTGTATTTACGGGCTGAAACATGGAAAACGTCGATTTGGCCCAAGTCTCGCCATTATGGACGTATTTTGACGTTTATGATGAGGTAATGCTTTTGTCGTGGAGTGCTGAGATTTGTTGATCAGACTGATAAATAAGAACGTGGCCGATTTCCGGCGTTTCTGGTTCAGGCTCGGACGATTTGTTTCTCGAACGTCGGCTGTCAGGCGGCGCGAGAAATCTGGCAGTTTTGACCGGGAATCGACGGGCAAAATCACACGTCTGATTCCTGGCCTTGCGCTGGCCTTGGATGAAACGAGATTAGATGCTGTGCGTGGCGTCGCGGAGTGTTACCGCAACAATCTCTTTGATATTTTGGGGTCAGGTTGGATTGAGGCCAGTCCCGGCGTTTCCTGCAGGGGCTTTCGTGGTCATCGATACGCACACACTGCTCGCGTCGATTCGGCAGGGCGAACTGTTTCTGACTTGATCAACGAATCGAATCGGTCGTATTCGCAACAGGTTCGGCAACTCATTGATGGGGACCACAGGCCCATCGACTGGCAACGCGATTATAAATCAGGATTCCACTGGGATTCGAAGGCACCGTCGAACGACGCCCAAATTGGAGAAGTCGCAGGATCGGACATAAAGGTGCCCTGGGAATTGTCGAAGCTACAGCACTTGCCGCAACTCGCTGTTGCGTTTGCTACGGGACCAAGTCAGGCGGAAGGCACTCGTTATGTTTCGACGTTTCAAAACCAGTTGCTTGATTTCATTGCGTCGAACCCACCGGGATACGGAGCTGGTTGGTACACGGCGATGCTAGCCGGGATTCGTGCAGCAAACATTCTTGTTTCGTTTGACCTCTTCCGCGCGTACGGCGCGTCTTTTACAGCCGAATTTGAGCACGTTGTCCTGAGAACCATTATGGACCACGCTCGCTTCATTGTGGGCAATCTCGATTGGTGGGTCGACGATCAGCGCAACAACCATTTTGTCGCCAACATTGCCGGCCTTGCTGCGATTTGCGCGTTCGTACCGGAGTCAGACGAGACCAACGATATGCTGGCTCTTGTACTGCGAGCCCTTGAGTCGGAGGTGGATGCGCAGTTCACGAAAGACGGTGGCAGCGTGGAGGGATCAACGGCTTATCACGCGTTCTCGGGAGAAATGATGGCTTGGGCGTGCCTCTTTGTCCAGTCGATTCCGACCGAGCGACGCGAGCGGGCTTCTAAATTGCGCGGAGCGTCGCTACCTAAATTTGCGAGGTCAATCGGCTGGTCTCGCATGCGGGTTGATCGGGCCGAACCCGAGATATGCCGACTTATAGAGCCGAAGATGAAGGCGATTGCGTTCTTCTTCGAAGACACAATTGACGCCCAGCGGCGCATTGTTCAAATCGGTGATAACGACAGCGGTAGATTTCTCAAGATCCTGCCATCGTTCGAAAGGCTAGCGAGTGATGACGCGATCATGCGCTATGCTTCACTTGACGGCTACGCGGCCCCCATGTCGCTTCGTGACTATTGGGACGAAGATCTCTTGAACTATGCCGGTGTTGGCTCAGTCCTTGACGCCGTATGTCGAACCTCGTTTGACGATTATACCAATGAGATCGAATACCAGTTGACTGCGGGCCTCTTGCGAATGGCCGCACCCGATGCTCCGGTGATTGAGCACAAAAAGCGCAAGCGATCCGGGCGGCAT
>CBDTVC010000649.1:0-2564 GCA_965363925.1 uncultured bacterium
ACGCCATCCTTTCCTGCCACAACGCCCTTACGTTTAAAATAGTGGACGTTGTCCATGAAATAAACCTGCAGCCTGATACCGGGAATGGAGGCAACCTTCACTCTCAGCGTGTGTGTTTCGTCGTCGACCAAGATCTCGGATCCCGACAACCTGATCACTTCGTGCAAGCGATTACGACGCTCGCTGATCACACCGTATCGCGGCATCATGATCCGAATTTCATACTTGCCCGATTCGTGTAGCTGTTCGGGCAGCGTTCGAACAATATTGCCAATCTCGGACTCTGGGGTGAAAGGTGTTACCTCTCCCGATACGAACAGAATCCTCAGCGCGTTAGACATACGTTCCTTCGGTTATGCTAAAATGTTGGATATCCTAGTGACAGATTGCCACGTGAGGCAGACAGACAATCCGCTTGCTGGCCACGATGTAGTCCCGCTACAGACCATCCCGACAATAGATCGGTACAGCTGATTGGAGCTAGGAGCCGCCGAAGCAGTAGCAGATGCCCGCGGTAGTTCGAAACTTTCTGGAACCATCCCGGCTCCAATACCATCCTGGCTTCGACCCGCTGTTATCGGCGAACGTACACGTCCGCTTTCTAAAACCATCTGAAGAATCAACCTTGACGCCGGTTACTCTGAGAGGAGTGCACACGCAGGCTAGTCGAGTACTAGCAAGCTATCTGGGGGAAATATACGAAATCTGGCCGCACACGGCAAGGAAATCAGGGTTTCTGAACCATTGTGCATCGCGCTGTAAATTCGCCTATCACAAGAATTGCTTAGCAGCTAATATGTTGTAACGCAACCAATTACACCACTTACTTTCTGTATTGCCGTAAATTGCTCTAGCTCAATGATTAGAGTGTAACCGAAACGCCCACACGAAAAAATCGTCCTGGCCCGGGTAGTCCGAGTTGGGGTACAGTCTCCGTGTCAAACACGTTTTCAATTCGGATCCAGGATTGAACTCCGACTCTAAGTCGACTTAGATAAGCTATATGGGCTATTCTCGCATCAAGTAGGGTCGACCTTCGGAGCGCAATCAATTGCCCGTCTTCATTCAAACCATACGCCCGTCCGACATGGCGGAGGTCACTAGAAGCCATAAACCCAGCAGGCAACCGGGCCGAGATCGATGTGGTCGCGAGCACGCCAGGCCGTTCAGTCAGTCTGGTTTCTCCGGATTTGTCAGTCCGTCTAGCTTGCATCAGCGTCACGCTAGTCGATACTCTTATCGCCGAGGTCGAAACGCTGTGTGCGAGGAGTTCAACCCCAAGCACGCGGCTGCCCGAGAGATTGATTCGTTGCCTATAGGATACCGAGTCCACGATCACTCGCGTTTGGTCAATCGTATCAAACGTCCGTTGAATAAACGGAATCGCCGACAGGCTGACGGTCCGCAAATCTGCTTCAAGTGCTGTCTCAGCCAAGTAGGACGTTTCGAGAGTAAGATCTGAATTGAGAACAAAGCGACCGAGTCCGGTGTCTTGTGATTCGCGGGCGGTAGGAAATCGGACCTTACGAGCACCGCCCAGCCGAACCGTAACGTTGCTATTCAATCGTCGTCGAACTCCCGCCGAGGTCGACCAGTCACGCCCATCCGCTCCAACAATAATTGTCCCAGGGGCATGATAGCCATCCAGGCTGCCGCCGACTCGAAACGACGTGAGTTTAGAGCGATCAGATTCGTACTCAGCGCCAAAACTGTAAACATCCTGTCGAAACGACCTGCGGGTTTTCGTCTCACTTGCCGCTTCGTCAACTTGGGTGTGATGATTCGTGAGATAGCTAACCTGAATGCGCACCCGACCGGGCCAACCCGCGTACTCCGAGACGACACGAAGCCCCGCAGATTCATCAACGTCGCGTTGCGTGTCTGCGATCGTGCCATAACTGGAGCTGTCAAACTGATCGATTACTTGAGAGAATCGTTGGATCCAGAATGATGGCCTTGTTTCCCATGCGCCCGTTGTGATTCGTCCGCTCGCGATGAACAACAATCGGTTCGTGTTCGGATAGCGCCAGAAGCGAATGTTGGATGTTGCAGGATCCAGATGCGATTCGGGGGCAATGCCTTTTTCGCCCGTATTACCAACCAACGTGAACCCAATATCGAGCGATTCAGAGAAGCTCTTCAATGCCCGCAAGTGCACGCTTCCAAGTTTCCAGTCCGTATTGGTACGACTGCCCGACTGAGTCTGGCTGAATGGAAGCCTCGCGTCACTGGGCAGTGGAAGGGCGCTTCTCTCAGCGTATTCGAGTACGCCACCCAATCGCCAATCAGCCACCGAGTCGAAATACCGGACGCTTCCGTGCACAAATCCGATACTACCGAGCGCTGCATCCAGCTCAATCGTGCGGCCATTTGTCGGAAGTCGGGATAGCAATTCAACGACACCGCCTGTCACGTTTGTGCCAAAGAGAACCGACGACGGACCCGAGACAAGTGCGAGACGGCCGATTGCGCCGGCAGGGATAAGAGAGAGATCAGCTCTGTTGTCCCAGGCAATATTCAGGGGGGCTCCGTCCAAAAGGACTGCGACCTGCCGCTCTCCGCTA
>CBDTVC010000650.1:0-2561 GCA_965363925.1 uncultured bacterium
GTTCGGTTACGTTGGCGTGCCGTCACAACAGACGCAGTCACAGTCACTGCTGTTCGAGCCGGTAGCCGAAGTGCTCCCTGCAGTGTGGAATGTGGTTGGTGGTTGGAGCGGTGTTCGAGATTTAAGAGACGTCTTTCAAGAGAGGACCAGGGATTTGCCCCTTAATGCAGACTAGTTATCGCATGAAAACGAACGGCATCGAAAAGTTATACTATTCGATAGGCGAAGTGTCTGAATTGCTCTCGGTCGAGGCGCACGTACTGCGTTACTGGGAGTCCGAATTCAAAGTTCTGTCGCCGAAAAAGAATCGTGCTGGGAGGCGTATCTACAGAAAGTCTGATATCAAGATGATCGAACGGATCAAGTATCTCCTGAAAGAACAAAAGTATACCATCGAGGGTGCCAGGAAATCCCTGCAGGAGGGAAACGATGCGACGACGACCGTACCCCGTCAGGAACTGGAGGAAATCAGATCTTTCCTGGAACAGGTGCTGAATTCGCTTGACTAATGCGGCAGATTCAGGCGGTGAGTTTCAAAATAGCGGGACGTAGCGCAGCCAGGTAGCGCACTTGCCTGGGGGGCAAGGGGTCGTGGGTTCAAATCCCGCCGTCCCGACTCAAGCACCAAGTATTCAACGGCTTGGTGCTTTTCTTGATAGTTCAGCTGTGAGCCATCAGCGCGGCCGGGGCGGCTGCTCGAAGGGCCGACCAAGGCTCAGTCACGAGTGTTCAATCGTTCAAACAATCGCTCAGCTGTCGGCTTGCTGCCAGCAGCATTCAAACTGAACAGCCAGAACGCCTCCACCTCGCCGCGATTCATCAGAAGCTGCATCGTGCCCTGCGACTTGTGCTCTGCAATCAGCCAGTTCACGATGATCCGATAGTCCAGGCGACCATCCAATCCGAGTGGTTGGGTTCGATCAAAAAAGAAAAGCGGATTGGCTGTCGTTGTGGAAGTTTCAGGGTAACCAGTCAACGTAGAGTATTCGAGATTCTCAACAGCGTCTTTCGCACCGATCCAAGCGCCAAGTACTATAGGCCGATCAGCCTCCGCAAGCTTGGCCACGGTGCGTAGGGCCATCATTGCTGCGGACTTGTGGTGTGCGTGGGTATCCGCACGGGGAAGCATCGTGAAAATAAAGTCGTATCGATGAGACTCGAGGATCGAAATCATTGTGGCCTCTACGAGGTCTGTATTCCAGACGTATCCCAAGATAGAATCAGGATTCTGCGTATAGCCGGTATCTGGCTGGTCGAAAAAATGATAATTGCGGATTCCAACAATCTTTCCTCCCGCCATAAGCTCCTTCTTGCGGATCCCCGGCAGAAATTCACGGGCTACCGCTGGATTGGTTAGCTCAAGGTTGTAAATCGGCTCGGAAAGCGTTGAGAAGCGGTAACCGCCGGCACCGTCCGTCATTAAAGCGAGATCCACCTTGCCACCGAGTTCGACAGCAAGGCGATAGACAGAGGCCGCAAAGAGCGCGTCATCATCCGGATGGGCCGTCACAATCAATACGGATGGTGCGGGGGTCCCTCCAGCCAAATCTTGTGCCGTCAGTGGCCTGCTCGACAACAGCGATACTATTAGAGCGATGACCATAAAAAGTCCACGCGCCGCCCAGGACTCATCTGCGGGCCGGTAAACTGACTTCAAGCGAGCCGTGTCTTCGATTTTGATCATTTTTGTATTGACGGAGGTAGCCGATAAATTGTGAATAAGGAGTTCGGTAACAACCAAATTGGGCAAATAGAGGAATTGTATCGACCGGCGCATTTGCACCTTCGCTGTAGTTTTCTAACTTCTAGACCGCTCTTTGCGGGGCCGACCAAGTAGACGGGGCGTCAAACGCGTATACGGTCGTGCAGAATGTTGAGGTAAATACCCTCGACTGCGTTATTGCATGTATGAAACATGTTCGGGCAGCCATCCAGTTTTTTATCATTCCTCGGGTCGACTGATCAAAGGATTGCTGGATGACAAGCCTACCGACGCTTTCCTGTACGGTCTAGAGAAGAGGAAAAGCTGCTCAATTTGGGGTAGCTACACACTCCTCGCATATGCGTTCCCACACCACAAAGATGACCGAGACAGAACGAAATAAGATTGATCCAGCTGATGGTGAGCGTCTTGCTCAGGACCTGAAGAAGATCCGTGAGAGCAAGGGCATCTCGCTGGACGACTTGCACAACCTCACCATGATCCCGCACATTTTGCTGCGCGATTTTGAAGTGAATGCGTTGCTCGGAAATCCACTGTTTAACCAGGTCTATCTTCGCTCACTAGTGAAGACCTATGCCACTGCAACACGTATTGATCCACAACTTGCACTTGACTGCCTGGAAAGTGCAACCATTGGAATGTACCACGGTGAACTCGTACATCACTATTTAGGAGACGAGTCCGTTGCGAAGGTTAAAACTGGCCGGGAACCGAAAAAGGTTGATGACTCCGCGACGAGATCTTCGGACAGCCCGGACGAAGATGGGTCGGCTGCCAGTCCTGTCGATGTAACATCGGACACGAAAACGGAAGCGCCTGTTCAGCCCTCAGAAACTAA
>CBDTVC010000651.1:0-2561 GCA_965363925.1 uncultured bacterium
TTCGGGTCGGATTGCGGATGCTGCAGCGATTGACTACGTAGATTTTAAAGACGTCGAGTTGCTGAAGCGTTTTATCAACGAGCAGGGAAAGATCCTTCCGCGTCGGATCACAGGAGTCACGGCCAAGTTCCAGCGACAGCTTACCACAGCCGTCAAGCGTTCGCGCCACCTTGCTATCATTCCGTACGTAAATGAGAACGTGCGTTAGGTCCGCATGATCAGACGTCGACGGACCTTTCGAGACTTGTCCGTTGCCGTCTCTGCGGAACTCAACGTGGATTGGATCACTGATACGGTGATCTGTTGATACCAAACATTGCAGATCCTGCAATACAATACTAGGAACGTACGATGAAAGTACTTTTGCTCAAGGAAGTCGAAAAGCTTGGAATGCTCGGCGATATCGTAGTTGTCAAGAACGGATTCGGTCGCAACTTCCTCATTCCACGTGGACTTGCGCGGATTGCGACGCCGGGACTCGAGAAGATGCAGAAAGAATTGCAACACCAGGCATCCCGCAAGCTTCAACAACAGAAGGGAAGTGCGCAAGAGGTTGCTCGCCAGATCGAAGCTGAAGCGCTCGTTTTGACGGCGAAGACAGGAGAGGACAATCGAATCTTCGGAACGATCACAAACCAGCAGATTGCTGTGGAGCTCGCTAAGAAGGGCTTCGATATCGACCGCCGAAAGATTGTCATCGACGACGAAATCAAAACGACGGGAGAATATACTGCCACGATTTCAGTTCATCCTGAAGTTGATGCTAAGCTTAAGGTTGTCGTCGAGGCGAGCGAAACAGAAGCGGAGTAAGATTCGTCGACGCACCAGATAAACGGTGCCAAATGGATTGTTGAGGGAAGGCGGTCGAGGTTATCTTCGGTCGCCTTCTTTTGTATAGACCGTAACGGAATCAGCGGATGATAGACCAACAGGCGCTGACCTTAGTAACTGAGCAACGACCGTAATCCGTTTTTATGGTTTTGGCTCGTTTTGACGATTCTAACTACTCTTACAGTCCCGACTTCGTCAACCTGCTGCCTTCTGCCGAATAGGGCATTGGCCAAAATATGCTGGCTCCTCGATAAACCCGGGGATGAGTGGAAAACCCTGCTCACTTATATGCGTTACAGGCGGTCCATATAACTCCGTTATCCGATGAAGCCATCTTTCGCGACTACTTGCGGTTTCTTGTTTGTCCTGATCTTGTGTGTAGGATGGACACGAGGTAGCGTTGCACAGGGCGGCCAGGACTGGGTTGATGTTGCCTTCTCAGTCGAATCAATCGCTGGTGAAGAAAGCCAGGTTGCGCTCACTGCAGACATAACGATTCGCGATGATTGGAAGATGTATGCGGTTGGCAATTCGTACCCGCCGATCTCGGTTGAGCTGATTTTTGATGAGTTGCCGATCGGTGTGACGCAGGCTGGACGACTGCTTCAGTCTGCCCCCCAAAAAGCGTTCGACAAAAACTTTAAGAAGGACGTTCTCTATTTCCAACACAGTGGCTCTGTATCGACACTTTTTGAAGTCGGTGCTGAAGCGTCGGCTTCCGATTCTGTGACAGGAGAACTTCGTTACCAGATCTGCAGTGACTCCCGCGGCCTTTGCCTGCCACCGACCGGAGAAGCGTTCAGTATATCGATACAGCAAGTGCGAGACTGTCAGTCCGGTGATGCCACCGATTGCCGGCAAAATCCATTAGACCTGAGTCTTTTTGATCAGAGTAAAATGCTGTCGATCGACGGAGCACGCGAGGATGGCACTCCAAGTGTTCAACAGTTCGATATTCCTGACGACTTTGGTGCCTCGGAATCCAGCAGTATTGCGTTCCTCTTGCTAGCAATCGGTGCCGGGTTTGGGGCATTGTTGACTCCGTGCGTATTCCCGATGGTTCCATTGACGGTGTCCTTCTTCACGAAGCATACCGAGTCGCGCGGCCGAGCCATTCGCATGGCCTTGATATATGGTACGTCGATTGTCGTGACGTTTACGGGACTGGGCGTTGTGATGGCGAGTGTCTATGGCGCAGCAGGTGTACAGACCATTGCGTCGAACCCTTGGGTCAATCTTTTCTTTGCAGGCATTCTCGTATTCTTTGCCCTTTCGCTGCTTGGCCTGTTTGAGTTACGCTTGCCCAATAGCCTCCTGAATTACTTCAATCGGAAGAGTAATGAACGTTCGGGTTGGGTGGGGGTCGTGTTTATGGGTCTCACGCTTACGCTTGTTTCGTTTTCGTGTACGGCTCCGTTTGTTGGTGGATTACTCGCCGCGGCGGCAAACGGGTCATTTATGAAGCCGGTTGTCGGGATGGCGGCGTTCAGTTCCGCTTTTGCATTGCCGTTTGTGCTGCTCGCGGTGTTTCCCAAAATGCTCGCGTCGTTGCCGAAATCCGGTTCATGGATGAACGCGATGAAGGTAACACTCGGATTCGTCGAGCTAGCCGCCGCAATAAAATTTCTTTCGAATGCTGACCTCGTGTGGGGTTGGAATCTCGTGTCGCGACCTCTGGCCATCGCCTTCACTGCCGTGATCATTTTCCTTGCTGGCATGTATTTGATCGG
>CBDTVC010000652.1:0-2540 GCA_965363925.1 uncultured bacterium
ACTGGACATAAACGGCGGGAAAGGCCAGCACGACAGTAAACTGCAGAATCTGCGCAAGGATAGATAATCCAACAGACGGCGCGCTACTGAGAATCAGATTTAGTCCAGTGAAGGTCTCAGAGACGGTGATAACCATCAAGAAGCAGGCGACGGCGAGTATCCCCGTCTTGTCGCGCATCGTCCACTCGGGCCCCTCAGGATGCCTCCTCTTTCGAAGCAGAACAAAGACACCCCACAGGGACCAGAATGCGACGATCCAACGTGCGCCGCCAACCGCATACTGGGGGTCCTTGAGCAAACCTAGTACGGTTAAGAACACTGCGACGATCGAGATCGGTAAGATTACGTTGGCTTCTCGAGGAAATGGGTTCCCCTTAAACCGATAGGCCGCTTGTGCAAGCATCGGGCCCGCGAGCGCGCCCAAAATCAGGGTGATTTTCCCCGACAGCGAAGTATAAAACGTTGCGTCCGCTGTGATGCTGGCGTGAGTGAACGACCAGAAAGCCAACGCCAACGAGTAGAGGGCCCACGCGGCGAGAAAAGCCAGAATAAACCACGTGGATGCAGACTTGTCCTTCACACGGATGAAATATCCTGCCGACGTGAGTGCAGCGATGCCGACCAGCACATAGTTCAGGTTGAGTGGATCGACGAGGATGCTCGGCACGAAGGATAACTCTCGACAAAGGAACGATCTGGACGATTCAGCGAATCAAGGTACGTGGCAGATAGGTGATATCCCTTGTTGATGTCTTTGATTCGCTAACGCTTTGCAAGACATTGCTGGTGCAACTCAGTGTGCTGCCTGCCTACCTGCGAACAGAACAGAGAAGTAAAAGAGTGTTGAGATTTCAAAGGCCCCCAACCGCAGGGAAGCTTCACCGGCTGCGCCGCGCCGAAGAGTCCGCAGAGTATCACTAGCCCGAAGCCCGCGTTCTTAATCGAAATGCACCCGATTTTCGCAGACAACTAGGTATCCCTCGCGCATATCGCCAAAGTACTCGACGAAAATTAGAGGTTGTATGCGAGTTCGTTTCCAACGACCTGTGGAGAACGAGGCGGGCGGATCAGTTCTTTTGTTGAACTCGCTGCCAGTTTTGACTGTTCATCGCAGGATCCCGGTTTGGCTCGTAGTTCGCATCGTTGTGCAAAAGGTAACGCCCGTTACCATCGGTGTGGACGTTGTCATAAAAGCTCGGCAAAGTGACTGATTGTCCGCTCGGCGTCTGGTAGACCGTCTGGTCGTTGATTGCATTGACAGTATTCGACTGTATGCGGTCAGATGACGCGTTGTTGTTACGCCAGCCCTGCATCGTGATGTCATTTACCGAACTTGCGGCGTCAGACTGAATCTGGCTGATCTTGCCGGCCGAACGAATGGCATCCATGTTGCCCTTGTGCCGGATGCGCGAAATCTCCATCCAGTACTTGTTCATTTCCGCTTCCCACTGTGGATTAGTCCGGATCGATTGGAAAATGGCATTCAGAGCGGGGTCGTCAATGTAGTTGGTGCCGACCGGTCCGCCGATGGATTGCATCATCATGACGTTCCACGACCCAGAAGTGACTTGTCCCTGATTGACCATGACCTCGTACATAAATGCAATGACGACCGTCTCTTCTATCGTCTTTCCGCCCTTGTCATATTGCAGGATGACCTTCGTCGCCTTGGCGTCGAAGGTCGTTCCAAAGCCCATTTGCGCTGTCGTCTGGTTTAGTTGCGCCACGGATTGGTAGCGCTGGGCATTCTGCTGTTGAAGGGTTTGAGTGATCTCCGGAATGTCCTCTTCCTTCACGAGGCGAACATTGCTGACATCTGGTGCCGGATTCATTTTGGCAAGCTCCATCATCCACTCGCCAGGTGAGTTCGGCAAAGGATAGTATAAATTGCCACTTTGCAACGGCTGCATCTTTTGCCCGCCACCGTACTGGTTGTTGAATTCGAACGATAGGCTGGGGAAAAAGTGAGCGGTTCGACCATCTGGGGCGGTAATACCAACGTCGATCAGGACTGGCATGTTAAACAGTTGGGTACGCGTCGCTCCGCCTTCAACTTTCCAGCCTTCCGGCACAAGGATCGTCGAGATGACGGCATTGTTCATTCCCGGATCCGTGACCTTGTGTTCCTTAAATACGATCACATCAGAAGCAGTCTCTACCGGGGTCAATTTGTCAGATCGATTTGATTGACGTTTATCTCGATCGAGACCAGAGTTATTCGTTGTCTCGGAAGACGACAAGGTCGCCTCCGTTTCCTGCGCACCACACCCGATAGAAAGGCTAACCATCACAAGAAGGGAAGTGACCACAAACGCTGGACGACGGCTTAGAAAGGAACTGATCTGAAAAGGCATTGTGGTCTGTGGTTTAGCGTTCAAGTCGGAGTTAGAACTATGGGACGGCCAAATTGAACCGTCAGTGATATAACCGAAATACACAGACAGATTGGCTCACATTTACCTTCAAAAAGTGTCGAATCAGAAATTATCTCGTAAACTCTCTTCACTTTATCTCCGACCAAGGCTAACCGCGCCTAACCA
>CBDTVC010000653.1:0-2534 GCA_965363925.1 uncultured bacterium
TGCCAGATGTCTTCGACATATTGTTCGGGGTGGTAGTGAAGTCGATCCCGATCGTACTCCGACCGCCCTCGCCCGCGTAAGTCTGTGGTTATGACCCTGCGGCGCTTCGACAACAGCGTTGCCAAATCTTCGAAGTCGAGGCTGTTACGCGTCAATCCGGGCAGGCAGACAACTGGATCAAGTTCATTATCATCTTCAGATCGGTAGTCCTGATAGAAGAGCTTCAACCCATCCTTTGACTGATAAAAGCCGTCGGTGACGTTAGTAGCTTCCTGAGATCTTATCGGTCCGTTCACTGTCGAACATCCTTCACGTAAACCAGCGCGCGGCCATCGCATATGATTTCCCCATCCGCATTCCGACATGTCGTACGTAGATCGACGAGGTGTTTTTCCGGCCTGAGCCCTGTGACTTCTACACGAGCGACCAATGCCTCTCCAATGCGAGCCGTTGCCTCGAATTTGCTTTGCTGCTTCAGATACATAGTGCCCGTCCCAGGAACTTTGACGCCTAGCAAGTACGAGAACAGTGCGCCTATCAATGGCTCAGGCACGTTGCCGACGCTCGGTGTGTGCCCCACCAACGCCGTATAGTCATTGATATCTGCGGATGTGAAAGTACGCGCCACTTCGGCCGCTTCGCCGAGTTGCAAAGCCATTTTCAAACGGCTCCTTTGTGAATTGTTGTTGATCCCTGACAAGTAACAACATCATCGACAATGCGAGTTAACACCATCGCAACCTCTACTGTCTGTTCACTTTCGGAGCTAATCTCAGCGACAAAGCGCATCGGTTCATCAGCGTACGTTGGAGCCGGAAAAATCAATTCCTGGGATGTCTGCCGACCACCAGGAACCAGTGTTTCTAACAGCCCACGAAGGATGGAGTTTAAAAACGAACCATGTGCAACCGTTCGGCCGAACCGGGTTGCTGCAGAAAAATCCGCATCGACGTGTATAGGGTTATTGTCGCCACTCAAGCTCGCAAAACGATCAAATTCGTCTTGAGTTAAGAGTCGCTCTACTACGATGCTCTTATTTAGTCCGATCATTGTACGGCGTCCAACAAGTATTTTTGAATCTTGCCTGCAGCTGTACGTGGAAAATCGGAAACTGTCTTGAAGGTCTTTGGCACCTTGTATGGAGCCAATTTTTTCTTGCAAAATAATGTCAACGTGCGCTCATCGGGAATCGATTGACCAGCTACTGCCAGCAAGAAAGCACAGCCGACCTCGCCCCATTTTTTATCGGGCCGCGGCAATACCGCAGCCTCGAGAATATCGGGATGAGTGGCCAGTACTTTTTCAATCTCTGCGGCGTATACATTCTCACCTCCCGAGATGAACATATCCTTGATGCGACCAACGATGTAGTAGTAGCCGTCCTCATCTTGCCGGCCAATATCACCGCTCTTTAGCCAACCGTCGTGCGTGAACGTATCCGCCGTCTTCTCTGCGCTTCGCCAATAACCTGGCGTTACGCCGGATCCTGAAAACCACAACTCACCGCTCTCTCCTTGCTCTACATCTCGGCCATCTGAGTCGACGATCCGTACGGACGAAAGTAATTGAGGCTTGCCAACCGATCCGATCTTCTCCGCAACGCTGGCAGCATCCATGAGGAAAACTGTCGGGCCCGTTTCCGTCATACCCATACCGTTACAGACGCTTGCACCACGCTCAAGATATTCTGCAATCAAAGCAGTTGGCATAGGCGCGCCACCGCAGCCCCAGCTGCGGACCTTTGACAGGTCCATTGACTTGAATTCAGGATGCATTGCGATTTGTTGATAAACCGCAGGCACCGCAAAAAAGGAATCCAGCCGAGCTTCCGCAAACAGGCTGAGGATAACGTTGACATCAACGTCGGGCATGAGCAGTACTTCACCGCCTTCGATCAACGTTGGTAACGTAACGAGATTGATTCCTGCCGTGTGAAACAATGGCAAATAGTTTAGCGTGACGTCACCCGCATCGATCTGCATTGCCTGTCGGATATTGACGTAGTTCGCGAGAGCCATCCCATACGTCTGGATAACGCCCTTTGGAGTTCCAGTAGTCCCCGATGTATAGATCAGGTACCAGCACTCATCCAGCGGCCATTGATTGCGCCCGACATGTTGAGTGCTCAACTCGCACAACGTGCGATAGCCCTCCGAACCGTCTTGATCCAGCGCGATCACTTTGAGGCTTGATCGTAGCTCCAGTGCAACGGTGCGATCTTCCTCGCCGTAAAAAAGTAATGACGGTTCCGCGTCATCGATTACTACGCTCAATTCGGATGCCGGCATGCGCCAATTAAGAGGCACCAGAATTGCGCCAATTTTTCCACAGGCAAGCAGGATTTCGAAGAACTCAACTCTGTTTCTGCAAAGAATCGCGACACGATCACCCGCTATTATCTCACGACTCGTTAGCAGGCCTGCCGCAAGGCCCACCCGTCGATCGAGTTCGGCATACGACCAAGTCAAGCCGGAAATTAGATCGCGAAACGCGATTTTGTTGGGCGTCAACGAAGCGCGCTTGGCTGAGATGTC
>CBDTVC010000654.1:0-2530 GCA_965363925.1 uncultured bacterium
TGCGTGTCGAAATAATTCGGGAAGAAGAAGTCAAATCGTGCAAAAATATCGCGAGCCGTTTCATTTCGCAAGGATTTCTGCTCAGTGCAGCAGCCGTTACTGGCACTGTCGCTGTGCCCGGGATCGACGGTTCGCCGATCCCGGTTGGGTTTTTGAACATCGATGAGGTAATGTCGGAGATGACGCTAGGGACACGAGGCGCACCGTCAGAGATGCTTTCAGAGACTGCACTACAACGGCGCATGTCGAATATCCGCGCTTCCGTCAACGCCTTCGTCGACTACAGCGTTTTCGTTGCCGGCTTGGGTGCCAACATCGAAGACTCACTGGCACTATTCGCCGCTAAGGGTGAGGCAATCGCACTTGGAGACGTCCTTGGTCAATTCCAGCGCTCGCTCGAAGCCATTCAACCGGGCCTGAGCAACCCGACACGCACGCCGATACTAGTCAATGAACAGGTTAGAAGAGCGGCTGCGCCGGTCAAAACACTCAACGAGTTGGCAGCGGCTATCAATCAGGGTCGTTATCAGGGAAGCCTGGTTGATTTGGAAGCTCGAGAGGTATTGCTACTGAAGTTCAAGGTGGATGAGGGAATTTCTCAGTTGGAGCAAAACTACCCCGCGCTACAACGGGGATTGCTTCGTATCGAGCGTCTGATAGTCGGCACGGAGCAAGTATTCACACTTGCAGCCAGCAGAGGTACGGTGCGCAGAATTGTAATTGAGAGGAAGTCAAACGGAGAGTACGAGAACGTGTTCAAAGTGCACGAAGGGAACCGGAATATCTTCACGCGGCCCCACAACCGGTTGAGATGCGAACTGTCCGTTGGACTTACCTGGATGGATCCACATCCCGAATACGAAGCCGACCCCACTGATAGCACACTTGTGAATGCAAACAGGGACGATTATCGGATTGCACCGACGTTGATGATGCACTTTTCTCACGCCAATCTACCCTTTATTGGCCTATCGCTTGGCGCCGGTATCGGCAAGTTTAATGCACCCGATCTATTTGCCGGGGGTACCCTTAGACTGTTTGAGCCTTTGCTATTAAACGTGGGAATGGTCTGGCAACGTTCGCCGCAACTCCCGGCAGGATTAGTCGAAGGCAATGTCCTACGCGTGCAGGACAGATTGTTTCTTGATGACCCGGACCTGAAATTCGAGCGGTCCATCTATTTTGGAATCAGCATCGGGCGGTGATGGTTGAGTGCGCGACCTTGATTCTCACTTCTGGCCAGTCAGAATAAATGGTGCCCAGTAGAAGGGCGAAGCCCATTCTGTTTTCGAGCGGATAAGTCGCTTGGCATCCCTGAGGTTCTCCGCGTACTTCGCGCGCTCACCTCGATCTAGCTGGTCCGACAACATCTGGAAAAACCCGCTCATTAGATTTGCTGTAGAATTGTCGTCAACTGCCCATTGACTCGCAACGACTCGACGGGTACCAGCGGCCAGGAATCCACGACTCAGCGCGAAGACGCCTTCTCCTTCGACTCCGTCTCCGATATTCGTTTCGCACGCGGAAAGGACAGCCAACTGCACGTCTTCCAGCGGCAGGGCATAGATCTCATACAACTGCAGGTATCCATCGTTTTGGGATTCAGCGGATGTCTCCGCGGAAACTGTCAATGCTAGCGAGGCGAACAGCGAGCCACGGCGTTCATCCACGAGTCCGTGAGTGGCGAAGTGCAGGAATTCTTTGCCGGCCAGAGCCGCACGCAAGCGTTCTTCGGTCGCCGTTCTTCCGTGAAGTTCCTCCACATTTTCACTGAACGCCGCAGCAAGCGCTTTGGCTTCTTGTGCCGTCCCCGGAAGACGAGTGAGACTACCGCCGGCGCGCTTAAACTCTGCACGAGAATACGGCTCGGCCGTGTTTTGCCCTGACGAAGCGGGACCAACCTGCCCAAGTTCGCCCGGGTCAAAAATCGGATCATAAAGTGAGAGCCACGACGGGCCCGACGAAACCGCGACAGGAGAATTTGGTCGACGTTCAAGATTGTACAGAACCGTTGCACTCGGTGAATACCGTATCACCGGTCCTTCGTCCAGCCAATACCGCGGTGAGTTATCTACCGAATCAGTGCCAACGACCAGCGCTTCAAAGGGGAGGCTGAACAATGGCCCGTCCGGAATCAACACAACTTGTTCAGTTTCGACAATTTGGGGCCAGAGTTGTTCTGGAACGAGGACCTCCCAAAGAGCGTGGAGCTGGTCAATCGACGAAGGCCCTCCACGACCAGCGACTTTCGATCCGCGATTAGTCAAGCTCGTCAAGACTCCCGACAAAGGAAGAGAATCACTTCCAAGCATCGTTTGGCGCAACCCGTCAGCAGTGAGTGGTCCGGCTTCAAGTCCGAGTTCGATAGCACTTGCTTCAGAGACATGAAGCGGTAGGGCTTCGACTGCGCTACGGTCTTGCCCGATCGCGAACACGTGACTCGAAAAGGGTCCAATTTGGTACAGCAACATCAACCCGTTTCGCGGTACGAGCTCGCGTTGGGCTTGACGAAGCGACATTGGCGCCCCGC
>CBDTVC010000655.1:0-2524 GCA_965363925.1 uncultured bacterium
CGGATGGCGACGGCAAAGCCGACAAGCAGATCACGTTTGCTGATGGGCTTCACCTGCCGATCGGATTCGAGTTTGCGCCCGAAGGTGTTTACGTTTCGCAGGGTACTAATCTCATTCTCCTCACTGACACCGACGGCGACGACAAGGCTGATCAGAAAGAGATTATTTTGAGTGGCTTTGACGATCACGATACGCATCACGCCATCAGTGCCTTTGCGGCAGATCCGTCCGGTGCGATCTACATGGGCGAAGGAGTTTTTCTGCATACAAATGTCGAGACGCCTTACGGCACTGTCCGCGCGACCAATGGTGGGTTTTACCGTTACAGTCCGCAGCGCCGCCACCTCGAGCGAACCGCACAGCTGTCGATCCCCAACCCCTGGGGCATCGCATTTGACGAGTGGGGCCAGCCGTTCTTTGCCGAGACGTCAGGTGCAGACATTCGATGGATGCTTCCCGGAACGATCAAACCCCGTTATGCAGAGGCGACGCACAAATCGTACAGTTTGATCGAAGAGGCGCATCGCGTTCGTCCCACGTCCGGTCTCGAGTTTGTGTCTAGTCGACACTTTCCCGACGAAGTTCAGGGAGATATGCTCGTAAACAACACGATCGGATTCCTGGGAATGAAGCAGCACACGATGGTTGACGCGGGCACCGGTTTTGAAAGTCAGCATCGGCTTGATCTTGTAAGTGGGGACGATCCCAACTTTCGGCCCGTGGACATGGAGTTTGCGCCGGATGGTTCGTTGTACCTGGTTGATTGGCACAACGTCCTCATTGGGCACATGCAACACAACGCTCGTGATCCGCTACGCGATCACGTACATGGGCGAATTTATCGGATCACCTATCCATCGCGTCCTCTTGTTGAGCCGGCGCAGGTTGCTGGTGCCTCGATCGAGACGTTGCTCGACAATCTCAAGCTGCCCGAATTCAGAACGCGTTATCGAACCCGCCGGGAGCTACGTGGTCTCAACTCAGACGAAGTCCTTGCAGCGACGAAGCGATGGGTGGATGGTCTTGATCAATCGGATCCGCGATACGAGCATCACCTATTGGAAGCATTGTGGGTAACGTGGGGTCTGAATCGAGTAGACGACGACTTGTTGCGGATGGCCATGCAGGCTGACGATTTTCGGGTGCGGTCGGCTGCCGTCCGCGTGATCCGTTATGCGGGCCATCAAGTCGAACACGCGACTGATTTGTTGATGAGCGCCGCAGAAGATCCAAACGGACGGGTGCGATTGGAAGCAATTGCGGCAGCGTCGTGGTTAGAAAACAAAGAGGATGGATTGGCCATCGTTTCCCGGGCTGAGGCGAACGAAATGGACAAGTGGACGGTCTTTGCGCACCAAACAGCAGCAGCTCACCTAAAAGGATTGTCCGTGGCCGACGTTCCTGAGGTGGCAATCAACACTTCGCTCGAAGGTACCGAGTTGGATCTGTTCAAAGCAGGGAAGGAACTGTATAATCAGGACGGTTATTGTGGCACGTGCCATCAACCCGACGGGAAAGGACTACCCGCTTCAGGATTCCCTCCGCTTGCGGGATCGCCTTGGGTTACGGGCGACGAGGTACGGTTGATCAAGGTTACATTGAAGGGCCTGATGGGCCCGATGGAGTTGGACGGCGTGAAGTACTCTAACAGCGTCCCGATGACTCCATTTGAAGGATTGCTCGACAACAGCGAGATGGCGGCAATATTGACTTACGTCCGCAACGACTTTGGTAACAAGGCCAGCGCGATCAATTTTCAACAGGTCGAGTCAGTGCGCGCGGCGGTATCATCAAAGAAAGGTTTTTACTCGCCAGCTGAGCTCCTGGAAGAACATCCGATGGAGGAGGAGTAGGGATCAACGCTTGACCCGGCGCTATCTCTTCATCGCGTAATCTGCAGGCACGGTGCCGGTCTTGTGTTTCCCAAATCCGAAATAAGACGGATTAAACGGAGACACATAGTCGACATTTGCACGATCCGGAATCTGGTCTTCCATCTCCAGTCCCCAGAACACGGCGTTGACTAGCAGTCGTCGCAACCCTTCACTCTGTAGGTCCACCGCGGCGCCGATGGTTGAGAAGAAGACTCTGGTTTTCTTTCCGTTTTCTGTTTCGACGTTACGTATCCATGCAATCGGCATTACGGCCTTGTCATAGTTCGGCGGAGAATCCGGCTGCATGCCGCTGAGCGCCTGTCCGAACAAGACGGTCTGTGCGTCTGACGGAAGACTTCGAATTCCGTAGACATCGGTTGGTCCCCAGACGTCCTCGATCCCGTTTGCAATTGGATGATTGCGGATGATCCCGTTTACCAATCCCCGCTGGCTTTCGTTTCCGTGGTCACCATGGTGGTTGACCCATGTTTCGCCAAACACGATGCGTCCGTAGCCGTCCTCGAAGCCGGTCACTTTGGAACGCCAATCGTATTTGGCGAAGGCGCTCGTCGTGTCGTCCTTGTACATAAACGGGTGTGTAGACGTTCGCAGGCCGATGATCGGTTTGCCGCTGTTCGTGAAGTCAATAA
>CBDTVC010000656.1:0-2522 GCA_965363925.1 uncultured bacterium
TAACTTGAGAGCATCTCTGCCAGTGTAGAATGATATTGACGTCCGATCATTGGGACCGGCGTCGTAGTTGACCTTCCCGTTTACATCATAGAAGTAGAAGCTCTCCGGCAAGCCATCCACGCCGCGACTGTCGAGTACCGATAACAATGGTTCGAGGGTTGACCGCCTCACGGCAAACATCGCTGAGCCACCTTTAAACGGACCTTCGATTAGTGCACGTGATGCAAGCAGGCCGATAGAAAGCGAACCGTGTCGCTCAACGCGATTGCCGTCTTTGTTGTAGATATCAACCACTGAACCAAGACGTCCGCCATATTCCGCAGGATATCCACCCTTGTACAAGCGCACGTCTTTTACGGCATCCGGATTAAAAGTCGAAAAGAAGCCAAAGAAGTGACTCGGGTTGTAAACGGTTGTGCGGTCAAGCAGTATCAG
The DNA here is from genome assembly GCA_965363925.1 of uncultured bacterium. Taxonomy (GTDB): domain Bacteria; phylum Bacteroidota; class Rhodothermia; order Rhodothermales; family JABDKH01; genus JAGQWL01. Next base: position 436 of record CBDTVC010000656.1, read on the forward strand.
CGTCTGGTCTGGGCTCCCACCGCGGATATACAATCCGCTCGAATAGTCCGACGCAGCCTTGACGCCTGGCAGCAGCTGAATAGAACGGAATACGTCGGGCTCGAGAATTGCCGGCAGGCTCTTGACGAGATCCGTCTTAAGCTGTGCGACTCCGACCCGCCGAATCTCTTCCTTCTCCTCGCGGTCACCCATAACCACCAATTCCACAAAAATAGACTCGTCCGGCTCAAGCGCGATGTCCAATCGTCGCGACTCACCGTCCGCAAAGGTGATCGGTAATTCAAAATTCCTGTATCCGACATACGATGCAACCAGGTTGTACGAACCTGGCGGGATCCCGCTGATCGTGAAGTATCCGGCCGTATTGCTCGCCGCTCCAATCCGGCCCGCAGTCAACGTTACGTTTGCGAGAATCAGCGTTTCCCCAGTTGAGGCGTCCGTTATAAATCCTGTGAGGCTAGCATCTTTCTGGGCAATTGCAGAATTGGCACAAAACAGTAAGACCACAGGGACAAGAAACGTCAACCTGCTCAAAAACAATTGCATAACGAAGGACATCCTGACAAGGGGAAGCGACGGTCTGAATCGTGTCCGGATTTGACACGTTTCACGCTGATTCTGAACGCACCACCGTATTGATTGTTACGACACCGTTAGACAAAACTGTGCCGATTTGTCTTCGTAACGAAATCTTAACATGGGGATGCTATTCAGCCCAGTTGTGCTTGACTAACTCCATAGCGCGATCAGGATAATCGGTAATGAGTCCGTCAACCCCGAGTCGTACAAGCTGCTTCATTTGTGCAGGTTTGTTGACAGTCCACGGAATGATCGACAGTTTCGCCGCCCGACACTGTTTGATCAGTTTCTCGTCGACGAGGCTCCATTCGGGGCTGTATATCGTTGGCACAAAACCGAGCGCTTCGAGATTCGTGCCAACGTCGCTGTTTCCGCCGGCACGTTCGCTGTCCGCTCCAACCAAAAGTGCCGTCCGTATCTCTGGCTGTGTCCGTTTCACTTCTTGTAACGTGCGTACGTCAAATGACTGCACGATTGTGCGACCCAGGACATTCATTTGACGAAGTACCGAGAAGAGTAGTTCAACAAATTCGGCAGGATCTGGGTGTAGTATCCCATCCCCGGCGGGCGTTGACTTCGTTTCAATATTATAATGCGGCGCAAATCGGCCAGTTTTTGATGCGTAGTTGTCAGAGAACTGTAACACTTCACTGAGCAGTGGCTTGCGCACCGCCATCGCTCGTTGGCTCGGAAAGCGCGGATTACGGATTGACCCACAATCAAACGAACGAATTTCATCGTACGTGCGATCATATATGCGGAACGACTCTTCGTCTCCTTCAGGAATCCGCCGACCATCTGGTTGAAGACAGATTTCGGGTGAGAAATATGGATCGTGTGAAACGACGACCTTGTGATCTTTCGATATAACCGTATCCATTTCAAGCGTATTCACACCCAGATCCAGTGCCAGCTGAAAACCTGGCAACGAATTCTCCGGAAGAAGTCCGCGAGCACCACGATGTCCTTGAATATCCACTAACTGTATTTCCTCCTGTATTTCCTCATTTACTCTTTCTTCGTCTAATTGATATCTGATGGATCAACGCCCCACGCGATGGCGAGCCTCGATATCATTTCCTTCTCTTCAACCAGAACGACGTTGTCCGCCCGAGCGATAAACATGAGATCGCTCAGTACAGCTTTCCGCTGGTGAACCGGTACAACAATCATGAGGACCTCCAGCGATGACTGTACCATGAGATCGTGATTGCCTTCAGAGTAAGCCGTCATCGCATCAGCAACAATCCTGGAAACGGATGCCGGAAGTGCGTCGGGAAGCCACTCTCCAAGTTTGCGTTCAATGGCGACAACCTCATCATGCGTCAAAGTCTGGTCTGTTCGGTGCGCCAGTCCGAGATACAGAATCGCAAGATCGTGAACGGGCGTCCAAGCGTCGTCTCCACCTCTTTCCATAGACTCGAGAATCGACCAGGATGCGCGAGGGTCGGCGGTTGCGGCGTGAATGTCCCAGAGCTCGCGCAGACTGTGAATCAAGCGATTTTCTT
>CBDTVC010000657.1:0-2513 GCA_965363925.1 uncultured bacterium
GGTTTGAACCAGTTCACCGACTGACCTCTCCCCTTTACTCTTTATCCGCGGCGTGACACTCTTGTAGGCGAGTGCCGAGCTGACGAATACATCTGGCGCAACTACCACGACGTGGAACGGCAGACGGTACGACTCGCCCGAGGTTGAAAGCAGCCTCCGTAAATGAGTCCCCGTTCCAGTTCCCACCTGGACACCATGAGTCAGAAAAAAAGGAACGTCCGCGCCAAGGCTCTCGGCGATCCTGAACAAGTCCGCCTCTTCAACCACCGTATCTTCGCCCACCATCTCGGCTGCAATAGACGAGCACAAGAACAGGGCTGCGGCAGCATCACTTGAACCACCCCCGAGTCCGGCTCCAAAGGGTAGCTCCTTCTGAAGCGTAAACTGCCCGACGATCGGCGTACCGGACCACTTCTCAAATTCGCGGATGGCGCGAACCACAAGGTTTGATTCGTCCACAGGAAGCGTTGGATCCGAACAATCAAACGACAATACTTCGGCGGGCTGAAACTGAAGGGTATCGTGCCAGCCAATCCGTACAAAGACGGTTTCGATATTGTGGTAGCCATCAGGCCGCTTTTCAATGATGCGGAGGCCAAGGTTGATTTTTGCAGGTGCTTGTCTGATCAAAGGTCACGCCGGATTATGGAAACGTACAATCGACCACCGTGAAGCATACCAAAACGACGCCGCATGGTGACAATTGAATCCCCGATTGCTGCCCGAAGGGTCAAATTTATGAATCTTCTTGGTTGTCAGTTGTTGCGGTGTCTCACTAATCCGAGATTCAAATTGGGACTCAACCCAATCCTGTATTCACCACTCAACTGGCAGATTTAACTGATTCAGGTTGTTGATGGAATTTGGCCCAAGCGTTGCAAGTTGGACCGAGGATCTCGATTAGAGGTCGGACACCCTAACATTCCCCCATGCAATGCACAAATCACCTCACGTAAGCCTGCCCGGTGCTCCCCAGCCCCGAACAGCTACAAAAGACCTCCACGGATTCACCGTTCTCGATGCTTTTGGGCTTCGCATTGGTTCTGTCTGCCCCTTGTTGGTTGATTGGGACCTGGACGAACCCCACTTCTGCGTACAGATCAACGTTCCTGGCAAAGGACGGCGAAAACACCTCCTGCCAATCTCGTTTATCACTAACGTAAATCCTCGGTCGCGTTTTGTCCAGCTCTCCCGCCTGGACCGGGCAGCGTCGATTTCTCGATTCCCCGACGTAACCGACGGCAGCAGTGCTCCGTTCGAACCCGGCCTCGTTTAGTATTAGTCCAGGCACAGTGCAACCAACGGGGCATTGGTCGATCAGCGTTTTTGGCTCCGCTGGGATGAGGCGTTGTAGGATTTATGCCAGGTTCCAAGGCTTCTGTAACCTCAAACAGCTTCATCCGTTCTACTATCAAATGATGCATTAGCACAACCAGCAGAAGATTGCTGATCCAGAGCCAATGCACAGCGGTATCAAATCAGTGACCGGTTCCGCCATTTTCTCAGGGCCCCGTGTTGTGGTCCCGTCCAATGGATTCGTACGGATCACCCTAAACTGCAAACCTCGATTATCAGTAGTCGACCTATGAAGACCCGATCGCTAGCTGCACTTCTTGTTCTTTTCTCAACTTCCTCGGTCACCACGTTGTTGGTCAGCGCTTCTTTGGTCAGCACGGCCCAAGGGCAACACCGAGTAGTAAACCAGGACGAGTCATCAACGGAATCTGCCTCCAACGAGACCTACGCGCCGGAGCGGGCCGCCATCGAAGATCTGCTACTCTCGATCTTTGGCCTTGTCAAAGAAGTTGCCACCGATGCAAACACCGCCGGGATTACGCGACGACTTAACGACATGACGACCCGGCTCTCGTCTATCGGTCAAACTTCGGCCTTCAAATCATCCGCAATAAAAACATCGTCTGTCAAAGCCCAGCCAGCCTTCCAATCGGATGACTCCGGAATCACGGGAATTCAGACACGCGGACTGCGGGCGGACGATCTTGAACAGCTGGAACAGGTGCTTCGCGACGTACTCGCTCAGTTGGTTGAAGTCCGCCATGAGTTGCATATCGATGGCAGACCCGAACTCGCCAGCAAGACCGAATCTATGGAAGCGCAACTTCTTGATGGGCTGGCGCTGGTCCGAACGCTGAAGAAAGATCGGAGTGCCAATGATCAAGAGATCGACGAGATGCGTCGCTATGCTGACGAAGAGGTAGATGACCAATCGGCTAATGACCGCATTCAAGATCGCGCCGATGAAATCCGAACCAGAAGAAATCGATCCACTTCGGATGGCTATTTGCGACCGGGAACGTACAGCGATGATTCGATTAGCTCATCGGATTTTGAGCGCGATGATATGCAGGTCCGCGACGAACAGTACCGAGACGAAGCGCATGACGACGACTCGATTGATGACGGACGGTCAGACGCCAACGAATCCTGGACTATTCGGGAACGCAGATCGACTGATGGTAGCCGAAGGAGTACCCGTAAACGTAACTCAAACA
>CBDTVC010000658.1:0-2507 GCA_965363925.1 uncultured bacterium
GGGTTGCTGGAACTGCAAATTCTGCCGGTGAGACCGAACAGCAGCAAGCCACCGGAGTCGACCAGGGTCAAGCCCGGCTTGATGACTCATGGACAAGCTTGGCTGACAGGTAGGGTCCGATTTTTTCTGCTACGTTTCGGATTCCTCTTGATTAGCGGCCAGGCGATTTGCGTCATTGCTACAGTTCGTCGGCGACGGGGAAGTAGAAAAAGACGACGAAAGCAGTAAACAGAATGCCGACAAGAGCGGGGTAGATTGGGCCGCCGAGAAGAGCGATGATGCAACCGAATAGTGCAACGGCTTCGGCGGTGGCACCACCAATCAGGTTCAGAACGAAGATCTTGTGCGGATGAGATTCCCGGTCCCGACGCGGTTTCAGAACGAAGAGAAGAACGGCGGCGACTGCAAGAAATAGCACGGAATAGCCGATCATTAGTGGCTTCGTCGCGTCAGGATCAGCGTCCGTCGGTCTAATGAACATTACTACGGCCAGAAACATGACGGGTGCCATTATCTGAGCAATTCGGATAACTCTCTGAGTGGCGAGTGGCGGTGGAGTCTGCGGGTTCATCATAATCCTAATGCGTTCCTGTTAGCAAGTGTTGACGGCAAGGTTACATTTTGTCGCGTATCTGCGGAGCGCCGACCTTACCCACAGGGCGGGGTGGGTCAGGGACCCAAGCCCCAAAGCCTCAAGAAGATGCGCAACGCGTGATCGTTCGGCGGATACCTGGCGACGATAACGCCCGAACTACCACATCTACCCTAAAACGGCAAAGAAATCTGTGTGCTCGTGGGAGCAATCCGGGCCGCTACGCGCGCACCCTCATGTACCAACAACCACTGCTTGTTAGGCAAACCTCCGCCAAATCCGGTTAAAGATCCATCCGCCCCAATAACTCGGTGACATGGCACAACAATGCTGATTGGATTGCTCCCATTCGCCAACCCAACCGCTCGCGACTTATTCGCATCACCCAAAGCTGCTGCCAATCTGCCGTACGACGTGGTTTGGCCAAAAGGAATCTCGCTCAATAGCTGCCAAACCGACTGCTGGAATTCCGTCCCTTGCGGATTCAAGGGAATGTCAAACGCTTTACGCGTTCCATTGAAATACTCTGACAGTTGCTGCTCGGCGATATCAAGTACAGCGTACTGAGCTTGAGTCTTTTCCGGAAACCGCTCGACCGACTTTGATGACTCGAAATAGACGCCCGCTAAGCCAAGATTATCCGCGACCAGTTTTAACATCCCGACGGGGCTATCAATCGTCCGAACTGAAAATTGATCAGCAGCAGAGAGTAATGATGATGATTCGATTTCTAATCCTTCTTCCATCGCTCTGACATAGTCCTGTATTGAGGTTCAGCACAGCTCAAATCTAGTCATCCACCGTCAGTCATTCAATTAAACCGGCTCCTAAATTGTCGATTGGGTCGGAAGAACATTGGCCTCAATCGAGTCGAGCAATGAAGACGCCTTTTTCGTCAAGTCTGACTGAGTTCCGTCGTTGACCACCACATAATCCGCTGCCTCCAGATAGGCTTGTCGAGAAGGCTGCTTCTGAATTCGAGCGACAACACGGTCGGAGTCGATTCCGTCTCTATGTTGAACCCTGGCGATCCGATCAACAGCCGAACTGTCAACCACAACCGTCAAATCAAAAAGCGAATCACGGTCTGGGGAATCCGTAAGCAGGGCCGCTTCATAGACGAGATACCGAACGCCCGCAGCGGCAGCCTCACCTCTCACCTCGGCAAATGATTGAAAAACGGCTGGATGGACAATCCCATTCAGCGCTGCCAATTCCAATTCGTCAGCAAAAACCCTCTCCGCCAAGTATTGCCGATTCAAGGTTCCATCGGAGTGGTACGAGTCTTTTCCAAATCGCTGTTGAATCTTCTTTCGCAAGTCTTGATCCGTGTGCATCAAGTTCTTTGCAACTTGATCGGCATTAAAGAGCATTGCCCCCCGTGCTGCAAGTGCGTCGCACAATGTCGATTTGCCGCTGCCAATTCCGCCCGTTACACGAATGGCTACGGGTTCGCGCGATTCATCGCGATTGGCTGGATGTGACTCGGATGATTTCACGCTTTCAAAGACGCGCTGCTGGTCAAGTTGTTCAGATGGCTGTCAACAAAGAGTGTGTAACGTAACATGGTTGACCAGTTCTGACGGATAGTTCATCCGGCAGGCCCGACTGAGATCGCCATAATCCAGAAACGCCGCAAAACTGAGACGCCGCAGCACAGAAACGCCGCGAGCCAAAAAGAGGTTGTCTGGAAGCGTCTTAATCTAGAAACTCCAAGACACCGTCATCGCAAGATTGGGGATCGTGGTTTGATTGCCGCGTTTTGCGGCTCTCGAAATTTCAGTCGCCTCGATCTCTGGGAGGGTACCGTACAACTTACGCGATACGTGTTGAAACGTCAGCCAGCCCTCAAGTCGAATTGCTGCTCCGCGAGGTATCGGCCACGTTATCGCACACGTAGGTCCAATTTGCGAGA
>CBDTVC010000659.1:0-2502 GCA_965363925.1 uncultured bacterium
CGTCTCCATGGAACGGAGAATGTCTGGCGGATTCGCATTGAATGTGGACTACACCTTCCAGATTGCTCGGGGGAACGCAAGTGATCCTCGATCAGTCCTCCTCGATGAGGCTGCCGGCATTGAGCCGGAGAAACAGCTCGTCCCGCTTGACTGGGACCGACGTCATCAGCTCAACACCAGCGTAACCGTCGGAACTCCAAGTACGTTCCTTGCGACTCTTGTCGGAAAGTTGGGTTCGGGGCTTCCGTATACACCTTCAAAGGCGGACGAGCGAATCGGACTTGAGAACTCAGCGCGGCGCCAAGGTTCAGCGACTTTTGATCTCTTCGTCACGAAGCAGCTCAAGTTGAAGGGAGTAAGGGCCTCTGTCTACGGACGTGTCTTCAACGTTTTGGACACCCGCAACGAGATCGGCATTTATTCCGATACCGGTCGGGCTTTTCCTAACCTCCGATTCCTTCCTGGCGATCCGCAGGGACTCAATAGTAAAGAAGAGTATCTGAATCGTCCCGATTTCTACTCCGCACCACGGGAGGTCACCATTGGATTGTCATTCAAACTGTAGCATGAAGAAATCGAACCAGATACCGCTCGCGTCGGCGTTGCTGATATGCTTGTTAGTGTTTCCGCAAGTTGTTTCAGCGCAGCGCGTGCCCGATCCGAATAAAGGAAACGGCCGACTTACGCAATGGGGAGTAATGGATGGGAATCGCGTCCGTACGCTTTACGCAAATCAGGGTGAGATTGCTCGATGGCCGGATCAGCCGTCCGGTGAATGGCCCGCTGGCAGCGGTCATTCTTACGTGGATGGGATTGCGCTGATCGCGTCTGTCAAGACACTGGATTCGCGAGGGATTCTCATCAAGCCGATGTCAACCAACTATCGCGAATTTATAGATCGGGATCCGATTACGAGAGAACCCTGGGGCTGGGCTCCACTGCCGGGATACTCGAACCCGCGTCAGGAATCACCCGCACGCAGTGATGATCCCGTCACGTGGCCCTCAGAATGGCCGGATCGACCAATTGACTGGGCAGGACAGTGGAACGGTTTTTTTGGCCGCGGGGTGCAAAACGCTGATCTCGAGACCTACATGGTCATGGACGACAGTCCGGACCGGGAATGGCAGCTTCCACCATTTGAATTCTACCCCTGCCCCAGTGACACCGAGCGCGGCGGTCTCGGGCTTGAAGTATCTGTTCGCGGCTTCCAATGGAATCACCCGCTGGCACAGGACGTGGTCTTCTGGTTGTACGAAATAACCAATGAGTGTGAAGTAGACTACGAAGAAGTCTATCTAACGCAATACATCGACTGGGGTGCCGGAGGAACGGACGACTCGGGTGATGACGAAGGTGCTTACAACACACAACTTGATCTCGCGTTTGCGTGGGATTTCGATGGTGTCGGGTCGCCGGGTCGATGGGGACCCGTTGGGACCGCTGGCTATGCATTTCTTGAGTCCCCGGGCAATTTCACTGATGGTGTGGACAACGACGAAGACGGAATAACGGACGAACGCCGCGATTCCGGACCCGGCCAGCTGATCGTAGGGCAAGACGCGATTCGGACATACGTCGAATCGAACTACAACCTGGTAGACTTCAATCGTTTCTATCTGGGCCTCGAAGGAAGGCCTGCATTCTTGTCCGGCCGCTGGTGGACAGGCGACGAAGAAATGGACTGGGTCACGTACAAAGACGCCAACGAAAATGACGTTTGGGATGACGGGGAGAGCCTGAACGACGACGTCGGTGCTGATGGTCTTGACCCCACGGCGTCGAATTATCCGGGCCGAGACCTTGGCGAAGGAGATGGTATCCCGACGCCGGGCGAACCGAACTTCGACGCGCTCGACAAGGACGAATCAGATCAGATCGGCCTCACGGGGTTTGCCGTATTTAACGTACACGACTACGAGCTACTTGATGACCAGGAGAACTTCGATATCTTCGCGGCCGCTCTTCCGCCACTCGAAGATGTTGTCCTTGAGGGCGGGCGTAATCTGGGCATGTTCTTTTCGTCGGGACCGTTCCCTTTGAAAGCCGGACAAACGGAGCGCTTTTCGATGGCGCTTGTTTTTGCAGAACAGGATTTCACCGATCCGAGAAACATCGACAACTCTGCACTTGCACGAAAGAAAGAGACCATTCAGCAGATCTATAACGCTGACTACCGATTTGCGCGTCCACCAAACAAAGCTACCCTGCAGGCGATTGCCGGTGACGGCCAGGTAACACTGATTTGGGATGATGTTGCTGAGAAGTCGTTTGATCCGTTTCTGAGAGAGTTCGACTTCGAAGGCTATATGATCTTCCGCTCCACTGAGCCGAATTTCGAAGAAAATCTGACGATCACCGACGCGTTCGGCAATAAGATTTTTCAGAAACCAATCGCGCAGTTCGACCTTGAGAACGGACTACGCGGTCCGCACCCGGTCGCCGTGAACGGCGTCCAGTTCAACTTGGGCACGGACAGTGGGCTAAGACATACGCTGATTG
>CBDTVC010000660.1:0-2500 GCA_965363925.1 uncultured bacterium
GTTGTTTCAAATGAACACTTAATCATGATCGTCGGGCTTGCGGCAGTGGTATGGTATAGCGTCGCTACCGGCCGGAGGCAACGCGCTGCTGCGTTCGCGGCGACGGCTATATTTACGATCGGCGTTCTGATAGGCCAGTCTCGGGGCGTATGGGTCTCCTACGCTTTTGGGATAAGCATTATCATATTCGCCAGTAACACGATTGCAAGAAAGCGCGTCGTCGTTGCGTTGGCATCAACAGTTGTAATTGTATTGGCGGCCGGGTATATCCTCAGGCCTGACATAATGCAATTACTGATTTTGGGTGTTACGGATCGCTTCTTGTCGCTGGGTACAGCGACCACTCAAGATCTTTCTTTGGTTAATCGATTTGCAGAAAACCGGGCGGTCATGGGTTACGTGATAGAGAATCCCATTCTTGGGCACGGTCTCGGTAGTCCGTATCGCTACTTTAGTTTAGTGTACGAGCATACCCGCGTCACCACCTTTATCCATAGTTGGTACCTCGGAACCTTGTACCGACTTGGCGTCGTAGGCTGTCTTCTCTTTTTCCCCGTTCTGATTGGAGTCATAATCCGCGGCTTCCGTATTCACCGGGCCAGTGGACTAAGCGTTTCTTCCCGTGCGATCGGTTTGTTTGTCTCGGCGGCTTTGCTGGCGGAATCACTTTCGGCTACCACCGAAACGACGTTCGGGACATCCGACAAGCCGCTATTTCTTGCGCTACTTTTTGCGTTAGTCTATTCGATTAACCCCAAGTCTGGTGAATCGCAAACTTCAACCACCCTGAAGCCCGAGCGCTCAGCTTGAAAAGGTCTCTCACCAGCAATATCGGATGGCTTTCAGCAGCTCACGTCCTGGTGAAGCCTGTTTGGTTTCTCTTTTTGACGGCAGGCTGCATGTCTGTCTTGGGAGAGAATGCCTACGGCCTATTCGCGTCCGCGCTTGCGCTGGCTCTGATTTCCGCGTCTATGGTTGACCTCGGAGCAGCGCGCTACACAACCCGCGCGCTATCGCAGCGGGTTGCGGATCCGCAACAACTTGTCTCGAGCTTGGCGACGTCCCGCTTTGTCCTCTCTGGACTTTCGGCTGCAATCTGTATACTCATCGGCCTTCGACTGGGCTTTACCGGGGAGCGAATATGGACGCTGCTGGCCGCCTCGATCTATGTGTTGCTAGGCAACATTGTGTTATACCTCCGGTCGGTGTTTCAAGCGTTTGAGGACTTGCGGGCGGAGGGGGTTTCTGTTGTCATCGAGAAATTCCTTGTAGTCGGTTTGGGCCTTGCTGCTCTGCTCTACTGGCGTCGTCCGGATATAACGCTTTTTGCAATGAGCGCCGGGATGCTCCTGAGCCTGGCTCAAACGGCCTGGGTTGTGACAAAGCGGTTCGTCAAGCTGTCTTACTCGGCGTTCAACCTAGGGTTGATTAGAACAACGTACCAAGACATGTTTGCGCTGGGAATCGCCGGCCTCATCGCAGCGATTTACCCACGCATTGATCTCCTGATGATTCAGTCGATGCTCGGAGATGCGGCAGCTGGCAATTATTCAGCTGCGTACAGACTCATCGAGGCATCCTACTTTGTAACAGCCATTGTTTCGATGTCGGCCCTATTTCCACGATTCTCTCGACAGAACGCAGAAGCGGATAAGGTGAATCGCGATGAAGTCAGGAAAGCAACGATACTGATGGCAGGCGTCGGCGCGGCCATCGGCGGTGTTCTCTTCCTCTTGAGTAACCCGGTCATGCAACTTCTGTCACCAGAAGGTACGTTCGTACAATCGCCAGAGCTGCTCCGGTGGCTTTCGTGGACACTACCATTGACCTTCGCAAGTAGCGTTCTCTTTACGGCAATGCTTGCGCTAAACGATGAGAAGGTCCTGGCCCTGTTCCTTGTAGGGTTGACCATCTGCAATGTTGGACTAAATGCAGTTCTTATTCCGCGAGCTGGAATGGTTGGCGCTGCCTCGGCTACGATTGCCACGGAAGTGTTGATGATTTGTCTCTACTCGGTACGGTACGCGCGGTTGATTCGAATTTCGGATTAGGGCACAACTGCATTGTAGCAAGTGCGTGAGTGGCTCCAGGACCAGGTCGATCCCGCACTAATGTGGGCCGCGCCACGGTTAGTGCCTTCAAGAAAACCCGAGTTCGCTCATCCAGAATCTGGTATGAGCATCCCAATCCGGAATGTCGGTGGCTCCCGGGGCCTTAATCAGGCAGTCTGCTATATCGGGTTACTATGTCAGAGTGATTGTCTTGGGCCCGGCGACTATATGAAAGCAGTCCACGGTGGCGATGGAAAACGAGGTTTACATCATCCCACCACAATGCTGGAGGATCGATAGACGATTTCACTTGGACCGTGTCCCCAAGTACCGCTGGAAAACGCCATGCCACCTTATTTGTCAAGAAGCCGCCCAGCAGAACGGAGTCAGTATCCAACGTGAACACGTACGCCTTTTCGTTCTCCAATTCACGGATCACAGTCCATTCG
>CBDTVC010000661.1:0-2496 GCA_965363925.1 uncultured bacterium
GGAGAAATTCACAAATTCGGCCTTTCCCTTGATCTTGCCAGACACGATTCCGCCGACAGAGCCAGCTTCGTCGCCCGTGCTCATCTTGAAGTTTGAGTCCTTCAGGCAGATCGGGTTTCCGTCGCACTTCACCTTCTTGCTTCCCTTGGCCGTATCGGTCGCCATCGCAATGTTCGGGTACGGTATGGGGACAAATGGTGCCGGTGGCGCTGGTGTTTTGCAAACATCGGGAAAAGCTATTGTTATCCCAATGCTAGACTTATGTACTACGCTCATAAAATTGACGCCCACTGTTGCTGGCATAACGTCCTCCTAACTCGTCCATCCAAAATTGACTGCTTCTACATCCTGTATTCTGCCGGACACGCTCAGGCTACCCGACCACAAGAGGACGACAGATCCCTCATCAGCTTCGAGCACGACCCGATCTAGCTTCACCGGCACCAACACCTCCCCGAGTTCACGATCCAAAATTGTACAGCTGGGTTTGGCTCCCGGTAGGGCAAATTCGACCCGACCCGATGACGAAACTCCAACCGCCTGCACCACCTCATTGCCACGCAGCGGTTCTGCGGAGGTTTGATCAGGCGAAGTCGAACAGAAAAACCGCGAATCAAAATCGCTTGGCAACAACGGTTTGCGGTTCTTGTCCCATTCCTCGTCGTATGTCCCGGCAAACCCAAGGCGCGGCTCCCAGTTCGGTCCAATGAAACCAAAACCAACAGGCTGCGGCCGATCAGTCGGCCCGGAGATCAAGTGCTTTAGGTCCTCAATATTTGGAAGCAATGTTTCGAATATTTCCATGCTGCTTTTCTTCGCCCTGAAACCGACACCGATCGGATTTCTGACTTCAGCCTCGTGCCGCTTTTCGTTTTCATGGCTGATATCCACGCCTCCAAATGCACGCTCATAAACAAGCGGGATTTTATCGAACGCAGCCGTACCAGAAACTACGGCAACCCCAAGTCTTCGCGCCCAGAAACGATCACCAAACACACGTGCCGTTTTGCGGATGCCGCCAGCCTGAACACCGATGTCTACGTGGGTGTCTCCGAGTCGCGCCGGATAAGCGTGCCCGAGAAGCACAACGTCGGTACCCGGCTTCTGGAAGGAAAAGTCTGACGCATAGGTGATACTGGAAAGTCCGGGTTCTCCCGAATATGAATCCTCCCACTGCACCGGCCGCTGTTCTTCTGCCAGTGAAAGAGGCGATCGATCGGTGAACCGATACGTCGCCTTCAAGGCCACGACAATCAGGTCCACGCCGTCGCGATCTATGACAACGCAACGATCTGCGGCAAACGGCGTTTCGTTGAAGATCTCCATTAGTTGATCGAAACAGCAGCGCCTTTGATCTTGTTAAGCCCCCGCGCCCGGCTGGTGATGGATTCGCCTTTCACAACGATCTTTCCGTTATGATTGATCAAAATGGACGCATCGCCGCATCGGATCTGCAGCTCTTCCCCCGCATCAATGAATATTCGTTTTCCCGTGACGCGGGTGACACCTGATTTATCTGTGCGAGCGATCTCGACCGGGTTGTTTGATTCGGCATCCGGGCTGTCAACGACAGGTTTGTCGATAGCACCCAGTACGTAGCCGAACTCACGAACGAGGTCAATCGCCAGTAAAACTTCATCTCCAATGCCTAGTCTGAGCGGGGGGCCATCGGACACTCGAAGCGAGCGCGCCTCGATTAGCGAATCGTCCGATGCGAGTCGAACAAGCACAACGCCGTTGCCATCATTCTCCACTGTGCCCGGTTGCAATTCGAGACCTGCCGCGACTGCGGTCGAAATATCAAACATCTCCGTTCCTCCTAGTTTATTCCGACCTTCGAGCCCTTCATCTTGATGTCTCCGGAGGCCTTGATGTTGATCTTCTTTCCAGAAATCTGAATCTCCCCATTCTTCTTGAGAATGAACTCCGCTTGCCCGCATTTGAGGGTCAGGGAATCGGCAATCTCAATCACGGCCTTCTTTCCACCTTTGATTGTCAGGTCGCCTCCCGAATCGATTACCGTCCTCTTACCGATTGCGATCGTACCGTCCTTACCGATAGTTAGATCGAAGTCCTCACCCACCTCTGTCGCAGCATCTTTGCCTACCGTCTCTGTGAGGTTTGAACCGATGCTGACAGACATGTTGGCGCCTACATCAAGACTTTCATTGCTTGAAATAGAGATTGACTCGCTGCCCCCAACCGTACTCTCCCGGTCTCCACCGATGGACACGGACTCGTTGCTGCCAACCGATTCTTTACGGTTAGTGCCAACCGATATTGTCTGGTCTTTTCCAATCGCGACTTTCTCATCGCTCCCGACCGATCGACTCCTATCGTTTCCGACAGTTAGATCCTGGTCGTTCTCGACGGTAGCCTTCTCGTCGTTTTTCACCACGCGCTCGCGATCGTGCCCGACGTACATCTGCTGATCGTTGCCAACGTTCTCCGTGTGACTATTAACAACCTTCGTGGTTCGATTCTTTGTGGCGTGCA
>CBDTVC010000662.1:0-2487 GCA_965363925.1 uncultured bacterium
AGTTCATCGACCTCCTTCTCGTTGAAAATCTTGATCGCGTTAATCGGGTCGCCGATATAGTGCGGGTTTTTAAACTGCACCGTTTTCACAAGAGCAGACCCGTCATACAGCAGGCATGGCAGGACGCGTTTCAGTACCATATTATCGTGTGATCAGAGCTTCCAAACGGCAGAACCTTTCAAGCAATTCCATCCCGAATCGGTGGCTTTTTTCCGGATGAAACTGTACTCCCCACACGTTGTCGCGGCCAATGGCGCATGCAAATTCGATCCCATACCGTGAGGTAGCTACAACGTGGTCTTGTTGGGTAGGAGCCGCGTAATACGAATGAACGAAGTAGTAGCGGCATTTTTCGGCCGCCGGGAAAAGTGGATTCTCCTTCTTCGCCTCGATGTAGTTCCAGCCCATGTGAGGCACCTTCAACGCACGTCCAGGTTCGAACGAAAATCGTCTCGCGTGTCCGGGAATCCATCCCAGTCCGGTTCGTTTCCCTTCGTCGCTCGCCTCCAAGAGAAGTTGCATACCGAGGCAAATTCCGAGAACGGGAACGCCACGCCTCAGCACACAGTCGTCCAGCGCTTCACGCAATCCGAAGCGATCCAGGTGCTCCATGCCGCGGTCGAATGCACCAACTCCTGGAAGAATAATCTTCGAAGCGTTGTAGATATCCTTCGGGTCTCGGCTGAGCACCACATCGTCTTCGCCAATCCGTGAGAGCATATTCACAACCGATGCCACGTTGCCCATATTATAATCGACAATGACGATCATGGCGCCTCGTGGTACTCAAAGCGAACGTCGTTCCCGTCCAGAACCACGCGGCCGATTTCACGCGCCGGGCTACCCACTGCAATGGAATAGTCCGGTAGGTTGCTGTTTACGAAGCTCCCCACACCAACGACACAATGACTGCCAACTTCGACGCCCCGTTGTACCACGGTATTTGGGCCGATGTACGTACACCGCCCTATGCGTACCGCGCTCCGATCAATTGCTGCATGCCCAGCGGTCAATGTCTGCTTGACGTTGTCGTGCGTGTACAAGTGGACTCCCGCCGATATCGTGCAATGGTCTCCAATAGCCAATCCTCCCGAACCATCAACGATCGTGTTCGGCCCAATCCAAACGTGTTCCCCAACGGTCACACTCCCAAAGACAAGTGCGCTGTCATAGATCGACGAGCCCGCCCCGAAACCGAGGTAACGTGCTCGTTCCCACCGATCAAAAACTTGATCCGCAAACGGAAGTGACCGGTCAAAGTCCTGCTTGAAACCCTGTCCGAGGCGCTTGTGCAAGGCATGCAATTGTTGATAAGCTGCATCAGCATCGGTTCCCTTTATGTATCGCTCTCGATCCATGTGGTCATTTGTTCTGCATTCGTATAAACCAACTTATGCTGCAATCCGCGCCATCTGTATCCAGTTTGCCGTGCGGCGGATCCCCTCTTCAAGGGCCACTTTCGCTTCAAACCCAAGCAGTCGCTTGGCCTTCTTCACTGAGGGAATGCGAAGGGCGATGTCGGCCGAGAGCGGCGGGTCAAACACGATGTCGGATTCAGAATCAAGCACACGACAAACCGTGTCGGCCAGTCCGAGCACAGTAGTAACGGCTCGGGCATTCCCAATGTTGAAAGACTGCCCCACAGCATCTGGATGTTCAATACAGCGCATGAGGCCGTCAACAAAATCATCTACAAAACACCACGCGCGAATCTGGTTGCCGTCTCCGTCGATGTGAATCGAATTTCCCTCGAGCGCTCGCTTGATAAATACCTGTATGGCCCCCTCTCCGGTTTGTCCAGGCCCGTAAACGTTAAACGGGCGGATGGTCACGATGGGCACTCCGTCTCGGACGTAGTAAGCGTTGGCCAGGTGCTCGCCTACCAATTTGCTAACGGCGTAGGTCCATCGCGCTTCACCGGCGCTACCTGATACCGTCGAATCGGTCTCGGATGCATGAAGGGCTACGTTGCCAAACACTTCCGATGTTGAAAAATCTATGACTCGATCTGACACACCGTGTTGATATGCTGCTTCCAGCACGTTGGCGGTCCCGATCATATTCACGCGCATCGTGAGGACCGGGTCTTTAATCACCGTGTCGATGCCTGCGATAGCAGCGGCGTGCACGACAATATTGGACCCACGCATCGCCTGATGTACGGCGTCGAAATCAAGCACGTCGCCGCGAACGATCGTAATGTTGGGATGGCCAGCGAGGCGGCTCCGGGTTAGGGTATCGCGCCAGAAATTGTCATAAACGATAATCTGGTTATCGTCTACCAGGCGCTGCATCAAAACGTTGGCTATGAATCCTGCACCACCGGTGATGAAAATTTTCTTTCCAGTAATCATTTTCATTAGTCGTTGCTTTCAGAAGTTGTTTCTTTCAATCGTCGCTTTTAATAATCGTCGCTTTCAATAGTCTTGCCTGCAATAACCATGGCTTTCAATAATCATCGCGTCGGTAGTCGTGGCCTTCACGCAG
>CBDTVC010000663.1:0-2485 GCA_965363925.1 uncultured bacterium
TTGATAGCGTCGATTAACGAATAATTTTCCTTCGCTATACCACGTATAAACGGATTGAACTGATGTTGGTTGAGACGCAAGCTCGGCCATATTTTGATCCCTTTCGGGTATGCGTAAGTTTGTATATTCGAATTGTAATCCAATATGGCTAGCATTTGCTTGTGTTAGCGTGGATCTAGAAATTTCAGCGCCTCATCCCTCGCCGCAGCCCAAATGTCGGTAGGGCCGACGATTGGGAATTCCAGCTGGAGATGTATTTGGGGTTCCGGCGGGCTGTCTGCCCTAACAATGGCTCGGGCGTAGCCCTCTACGACACGTGCAGACATAACGGTGATTTCCAGGTTCTCCATGGCGGTGACACTAGACCGGCGAAGCCGACCGGGCCAGCGCTCTTTCTGAGCGAATTAGCTACTTTCCGAAACCGCCCCGCTATCTGAGACCCAGAAGACGGTAATCCCAAGATGCTGCACCGAATCCGCGATGGTACTGACCATTTCTCGGTGGTGCTCGTTATCGGGGAATGCCATACCGACTGCTACCTCGTCGGTCCGCATTCTTGCCGCACGGTAGAAGGCCACTGCGACGTGGCTCTTTACTTGATTTCGCGTGAACGGTTGCCCATGGCGAGCGCTTGTTGGTCGTTCGCTACCAGCACCCTTCGCCTCAATGCGCAGCTCCTGCCCATCGCGTATCGCAACAATGTCGTCACCTTTTTCCGTAGGGCCGCACGAACTACTGATTGTCCATCCGAGTGCGATCAAATATTCGCAGACCTTTTCAACTACAAGTGACTCATAAATCACGATAGCAGGCTCCGGCTACATCTGAAGCGTAAATCCCATCTCGTACGCACGACCAACGTGCTCTTCAAAGAACCAGAGTCTGTTTTCGTCAGGTACTTTGTAGTAGTGCTGCGGTAGATATAGTTTTGCGGTCGTGACATCACCACAAAATCGCGTGGGTCCGTCGCGCGTACCGCGCGACAAATCAACTAGCCAGCGATAGTCATACGCATGCAACGGCTCATACTGATCTCCCCATACGCCGCGATTGTATTGACGCGCTTTTTTTATAGCTGTCCGTACAAGCGTTAGGTCTGACGGCTTGGGCACGTTTGGGTATATGAGCAACGATATTGCGTGGCCATCCTGCATCATTTGGAGGTTGAATGTTGGACGATCCACCGGTGCAATACTCTCTCGTTCTTGCTTTGTGTATGACGGTGCAACGTATGCCAATAATCTGCCATACCGATCAAAAACTTGTTTCGAAACTTTTGTGAATAATTTTCGCGGCGTAAGTACTTTTCCTGTTGACTGGCTAATTCGCTTGAGCCGATCAGCGACTATCTTGTCAAAATGAGCGAAAGCCACCTTTCCAGACTCAATGTGCCTTGTGCTTGGCTTTCCTTTGAGTCTTGGTTTTAGATAACTCTTCAGTCCTGGATCAAGATTACTCCCAGCATTCGTAAGGATATTCTTAAGCGCATCATCGTACTTTCCGGGATTGTTTGCGTTCGCGCCACCAAAATGAAGCTCGGGGGCATCCATACCTAACATTCGTATGGGAACACTTATCTTGGGCGTATCCCCGTCCGTGGCACTCATGAAACGGGGTTGATCGCCCATCGCAAGGCCCTCTGGCGTGTAATTGATGGGATATTGCATGGCGAGCTCCTTTTGTTTCGTCAGGTAGTTTCTGGCTCCGCGCACATTGTGTCGAAGTCTGTTGGCAACGAATCCTTAGACGCCTTCGCTGTGTACCAGTGGTACCACTCCGAATTCACGACGCACGCCGCGTTGCGGTCTTCCGTTTCGCAAAACTCGTTGTGACCATTGCATTGGGCGGGACCTGGACAGCCTGCGCGAACCCGTTCTGGATACCGCTTCTTGTTGACCAACTCTCCACCAACCAATACGTAATCATCTGGGACATCTATCTGCGGCGTACAATACCAGACATGACTTTGTGTGAAACTCGCCCAAAAACTTGTCGTCACCGCGATCGGATATGCGTCGTAGTTTGCCAAGACCTCTTTGTCAGGTACACCAATAGTGAATCGATCCCAAAAATCGAAACGATCTCCTAGTTCCGCGATTGCGCCAACCAATGCGACCGCGGCTGCGATTCCACCAATGACTTTCATAAAAGGCGGGAGTTTCTTTTTGCTCAATGCATTTATTCGGGCGACAGCGAGTCCTTCAAACATCGGTTTCGGGGCGAATTTCTTAATGTAAGCCTGCAGCTGTTCACGTTCTCCCGGACTACCGTGTTTGATCGACTTCCAATACTCTACTTCTAGTTGTGGGCCCTTAAGGACCTCGCGAACGCTAACGTCTTCGGGCACGATCTCGCCCTGACCAGCTTTCGCTGCGACTGCAGAAAGCAATGGAACCAGTAGGTCACTGTTTTTTGTACCGTCCCAAGATGATAGGTCTAGCGTGTGAAGTTTGCTGAGAGGTCCTGAAGGAATACTGCCGTCGAG
>CBDTVC010000664.1:0-2473 GCA_965363925.1 uncultured bacterium
TGTTTCTGCCGCGGCAATTGGGCCCCTGTCCCACCCCGCCCTACGGGTAAGTTAGGGGTCAGAAAAGACGACGCAACTGCAATCTTGCCTACAACTTTGCATTGGGAAAACGATCGAAGTGTTCTTGACTACGATTTTCACCGCTCTGCCCTCCGGGTGGGTGGCTATGGGGTCTACCAGCCAAGGCCTCGACTACAAAGACTTCAGCGCTTCTTCGACTCAACAACTGGAGGCCCGTCTGGATGCGCTTCACAGGCAGGTGGCTGCTGCGAGCTCCACGCCATTGATGCAATCTTCCACTCTTCAGCAACACGTACCATCGTAAAAACATCAACACCGCAGTGCGACCATTTGCCGTCCACGTAAATATCATACGGAAGCCAGACCATGGCAACTGTTCCGGCAACCTTCACCTCAGCGTTCCACCCTCGTTCAACAATCTCCTGCGAAAACGGCTGTTCCCGTTGATTGACGCGGGTACGCATCGCGTAGCCCGCAACGCCCTGGCGCTCGAACGTCGGAAACATCTGCGCTTCGTCAACCATGAGATCCGTTAAGACAATCACATCCTCAGCAGAGATCGCAGCCAGAGCTGATTCAGCGACACCTAACACGGCGGCAACATCCTTCGCATCGTCTGCGACTTCAAGATCTTGTCCATCCGCTGTTAAACATGCCACGCACAAACCCAAAGCTCCAACCAGGAAACTAAACCCAATTCGCCTGTTCATAACACTCTCATTTTTTGTTTGCTGGCTGCGTATACGAGCTTAGTTTGCACGCCTAGTTTGCCATACGATGCCGGATGTCACGGAATATAGTGCGTCTTTGTAACTTGACTCGACTATAGCTTTTGAACTTCCGATGACTACCGGTTATGAAACGCTTGCCCTTTCAATTTCTCAGCTCCAATTTGCTCGTTGCTCTTCTACTGACGATCAGTCTCCAGAGTGCAACACCCCACGACGCGATTGCGCAGCGTACTTCATCCGCATCAGCCATCCAAAGTCAGCTTGCTGATTCGATGTTTGCCGGGTTGAAGATGCGTAGTATCGGCCCCGCGTTTATGTCGGGGCGGATTGCGGATATCGCCATTCACCCAATTGATCCAAGCACATGGTACGTTGCTGTCGGGTCAGGTGGCGTATGGAAGACCATCAACAGCGGCACGACCTGGACGCCGGTTTTTGATGATCAGCCATCTTATTCGATTGGTTCCGTTACTATTGATCCGAGCAATCCGAACATCATTTGGATTGGTTCGGGCGAAAACGTCGGCGGCCGCCACGTAGGGTACGGCGACGGCGTGTATCGAAGCGACGATGCTGGCGGGTCGTGGACTAATGTTGGTCTTCCTGAGTCACAGCACATCTCGAAAATTGTTGTCCATCCAGACGACTCGAATGTTGTGTGGGTTGCGGCGCAAGGTCCACTGTGGAGCAAAGGCGGAGATCGGGGCCTTTACCTTACCAAAGACGGTGGTACAAGCTGGTGGAAAGCTCCCCTTGGTGACGACGAATGGACCGGCGTAACGGACGTCGTGATTGACCCGCGTGATCCGGACATTCTGTATGCAGCCACCTGGCAGCGGCACCGCACCATCGCGGCGTACATGGGAGGCGGACCGGGAAGCGGCATCCACAAAAGCACCGACGGTGGTTTGACCTGGGCGCCGCTAATGCGAGGCTTGCCTTCGGATTCCGACTTTGGCAAGATCGGTTTGGCCATTTCACCGCAACAGCCGGATGTCATTTACGCAGCAATTGAGATGCAGCGCCGCACAGGAGGCATGTATCGTTCAACAGATCGCGGCGCCTCATGGACTAAAATGTCCGATACAGTCGCCGGTGCAACCGGGCCCCACTACTACCAGGAGCTTTTTGCATCACCACACAACTTTGATCAGATTTATCTCGTCGACAACGCGATTCAGATTTCCGATGATGGTGGAAAGACGTTTCGGCGGATGAACACGTCGAACCGTCACGGCGATGATCATGCGATTGCGTTTCGACATGACGACCCCAACTACCTGTTGGTTGGGAGCGACGGTGGAGTGTTTGAGACGGAAGACAACACGCATACGTGGCGATACATGGCCAACCTGCCGCTAACACAGTTCTATAAAGTGTCCGTTGACGACGCGGAGCCATTCTACAACATCTATGGCGGAACGCAGGACAACGGGAGCCAGGGCGGGCCGTCCAGAACGGACAACGTACATGGAATCCGCAATGCGGATTGGAGGCTCGTGTTGGACTGGGATGGCCACGGAACGGCAACCGAACCTGGCAATCCGGATATCATCTACGCCATGCGGCAGGAAGGTGCGATCTCACGCATTGACATGACAACAGGCGAAGCGGTCGACATTCAGCCGCAGCCGGGTGCCGGTGAAGGTCACGAGCGATACAATTGGGATGCGCCCATTCATGTGAGTCCCCCTGACCCGACGTGCCTCTACTTTGCGTTG
>CBDTVC010000665.1:0-2466 GCA_965363925.1 uncultured bacterium
GGCAGGAGAATCTACAGCGATATTTCTGTTCCTGATGTTCATGGATCAGATCTTTTTTGCATTGACCGTGCCGATAATTCTCGGTGCTGCATTTTTGCTTCCTGTGTTCCCGGATGTGGTGGGCCGGGCTGGTACTGCTGCATTTGTCGTCTATTTTCTTGCGATGATGTCGTGGGTTGGGATTTTCGGATACGCGACCGTCTTCCGGCCAGAGCTACTCGAGCGACTGCTAAACAAGGTATTCCGGCTCCCGTTCCTGCGTCGATTTCAGTCAAAAGTGGAATCAGAATTGGCTGCGATGCGCGGCCGATCCGAAACGCTGCGTGCTGAATCGCCGGGATTCTTCGCTCGGGCCTTTTTGCTTACATGTTGCTCGTGGCTGGTGAAGCACCTGCTCGTAGTTTTTGTCATTCTTGTCGTTGTCAGGCCGGTTGATCCCATCCTGGTTACGCTTCGCAGTATGGCGATGACAATTGGCGCCCTAATTATGCCGACACCCGGTGGCTCGGGTGGAATGGAAGCCTTGTACGCGTTGTTCTTCGGCCCGCTCATGCCAAAAGCAGCCTTGGCCCCCACGATGCTGATGTGGCGGATTCTCGGCTACTACATCTATATCGCATTAGGGGCATTGCTAACGCTTTCCTACGTAAAAACGGCAAGGCGCACGTCAAGAGAATCACCGCAAACCGATACGGACACGGGTGAAGGGTCTGAAGGCGTTCGAACCATGGAACCGAAAACTGCGCTGAAGACTCCTGTTAGCAGCGTCACGGTTGCCGAAGACCGTCAATCACTTGCCGATACAAGCGAGTCCGCATCGGCAAGAGAAAGCCAACAAAACTAAACTCAAGTCTCGAAGCCAACCTGGCATGCAAGTCCCAGAGGACAAATGGCGCAACGATGCGTTGACGCGCATCGAACAGTACGACGTTCGCTCGCTGCACCCCAACGTCCGATTCGGAACGACCAGTGATCGGTATGCCGGGTGGATCGGCCAGATCTATCCGCCCTCTTTCGAATCACGCGTTGCCAAACGGAGTCGCAAACTTGGCGGGCATAGTTACGAAGAACGAACGGTGCCAATTGATTCCGTCGTAGAATATTTCCAACACTTTGACGTGCTGGAGATTGATTTCACGTACTACCGGCCACTACTTGAGGCAGATGGTTCGCCATCAAACAACTACCACGTTTTGCAGCGCTACATGGACGCGGCTCCCGAGACTTCGCGTTTCATCCTAAAAGTGCCAAACCTCGTTTTCTCTCGTCGATTAATGCGTCGGGTGGACGGCAAGACGGCCAGCGTTCTAAATGAAGATTATCTTGACAGCCACAAATACCTGACGCAATTTCATCATCCCGCCCTGGAGCTGGTTGGCGAAAAGCTTGCTGGGTTATTGTTCGAGCAGGAGTACCAACGAAAGGGCGACGCGCCACAATCAGCAGCCAACATTGAAGAATTGGACAGGTTCTTCGGAATGATACCACGAGATGCGCCGCTGCATTTGGAAATCCGATCCCCTCATTTACTGGACGACAGGTATTTTGATTGGCTCGAGACGTGCGGACTCGGACACGTCTTCAGTCACTGGACATGGCTACCACCGCTTCGTAAACAATGGCTGATGGCCTCAGAGCGCTTCACAGAAACCGATGGTGAAGCGATGGTGCGTTTGCTCACTCCGCTTCGCGTGCCTTACGCAAAGGCGTACGCGCAGACGCATCCATTTGACAAGGTCGTCGAGGAGGTCGCAGGTTCAGCCGAAGGAAACCGAATGAAACTCGATACGGTTGCGCTTGCGATGGCTGCAATACGGAAAGGTGGTACGCTCAACATACTCGCCAACAATCGGGCCTGGGGGAACGCACCCGAGCTTGCCCGTTCGATTGCCGAACGACTGATTGCCGAAATCTAGGCGCGACCGAAGTCATCCTCGAGACGAATAATATCGTCCTCAAGACAGAGTCCGAGTTGCGTCTCAATAATGATAAGCGGCTCCTTGGTGTGATTCTCGATCCTGTGGACCGCGCCCAATGGAATAAACAGCGCATCGCCTTCCGACACTTCGCTGACGCTTTCGTCTAGCGTGAACATCCCTTTGCCCTGTGCAATCACCCAGTGCTCGCGTCGATGTTCGTGCTTCTGCAATGAGAGACGCTTACCCGGCGTAACGAAGATCCGCTTCACTCGGTAGCCCGGCTCATTCAGGTATTCTTCCCAACGGCCCCACGGTCGATCATCAAAATCCAGCATTTTCGAATTTCTCTTTTTAGGCGATGTAGTTGTTTATACGGAATCGGCGCGCAGACCGCTCACTCACAAAGATCGGCAGAAATTGTGGAGAGGTAACATTGGCAACACAGATTTCACAGAAATGCGTGTCCATCTTCAACCATACCTATCTACAACCCGGGGCTATGTTTAGCCCTGCCCTACCCCCTAACCCCGACCTTAAAATCGATGGC
>CBDTVC010000666.1:0-2466 GCA_965363925.1 uncultured bacterium
GAGATCAAGTCAATTTCGCGAACCGGGCAGTCCGACGTCGTGTTGCAATTCGCGTGGGGTACCAACATGGACGTAGCCCGCCAGGATGTTCGAGAAAGCCTTGATGGGCTGACTCTGCCCCTGGAGTCCACTAGGCCGCTGGTTCTCAGATTTGATCCTTCGCTGGACCCGATCATTCGCTACGGTCTGTATGCCGATTTACCAATTGCATCCGGCGGCGGTCAATCTTCAGGTTCCGAATTAAACACGTTAACTGAGATCCGACGGTTTGCAGACGAAGAGCTTAAAAAGAGAATGGAGGCAATCGGAGGCGTCGCTGCCGTAAAGATCAGCGGCGGATTCGAAGACGAAGTTCAGATTCTCGTTGATCAACAGAAACTTGCCCAGCTTAATTTGAGCATTTCTGACCTGGGACGGATCGTGGGAGCTGAGAACGTCAACCTTTCGGGTGGCAAACTCGAAGAAGGAACGAAGCAGTACCTAGTCCGAACCGTAAACCAGTTTGACTCGATTCCTCAGATTGCGGATGTCATCGTTTCCACAAGCGGCGTAACTCCCATCTACCTCAAAGACGTCGCCACCGTTCAGCTCAGTTACAAGGAACGCGAAAGCATCATACGCCTGAACGGTCGTGAGGCAGTCGAGATTGCACTTTACAAGGAAGGCGATGGAAACACGGTGACGGTCGCGCGCGCAATCAAATCTGAACGCACGCGACTCGAGTCCGTTCTACCAGATGACCTCAAGCTAGAGCTGGTTTACGACCAATCTGTTTTTATTCAACAAGCGGTCCAAGATGTCGTAAATGCGGGCCTGATTGGCGGCCTGCTGGCTATTCTCGTGCTCTACCTGTTCCTGGTAGACTTCCGCCCAACAGCCATCATCGGTATCACGATCCCGATCGCCGTTGTCGCAACATTTGCCTTGATGAGAGCTGCCGATCTGACGCTAAATATCATGTCGCTGGGTGGACTAGCCCTGGGAATTGGCCTTTTGGTTGACAACTCCATCGTGGTGCTCGAAAACATCGCGCGTCACACGGCTATGGGGAAATCTCGACTTGACGCTGCCCGTGATGGAGCTGGAGAGGTTGGGTCAGCAGTTATCGCGTCGACGTTAACCACCGTTGCTGTATTCTTTCCACTCGTTTTCGTCGATGGAATTGCTGGACAACTATTCCGTGATCAGGCACTCACCGTTACGTTCTCGCTGTTGGCGTCGCTAGCCATTGCGTTAACGCTGATACCGATGATGGCGGCTGGCGGGCGTGGAACGGCAGAACTTGAAAACGACCCGACTCCAGACTCCGTTCATAATAGTGCCACGCGCAAAAGATTTATCCAAGCTCGATCCTTCTCGCTTAGAACAATTCCTTTCTTTGTCGCCCGAGGCCTATACCTGGCGTTCCGAGGTATCGGAAAATTGGTGCATGCTCTCCTATCCCCGTTGACCCGGTCCTTTCAAGCGTTTGACAAGTCTGTAAGTCGATTGTATCGACCAGCACTTCAATGGGCTCTCGAGCATCGGCTTGCAGTAGTCGTCGCGGCGGTATTGCTTTTCATACTGTCTCTGGGTCTCGTTCCCAGGCTCGGAGTTGACCTGATCCCACAGATGGCTCAGCGGGAGATCGAGGTAGAACTGCGATTTGTACCGGGCACGCCGCTCGAAGACACCGACAGTGCAATTCGCGCAGTTCAGCTCGCAGCGAATAACGTCCCGGGCATAAGCAATACGTTTGCTGTCGCGGGCACGGGCAATCGGCTCGACGCAAACCCGGACGAAGGAGGCGAGAACTGGGCCCAGGTTCATGTCGCCCTGAACGACGACCGGGGGATCACCGAGGAGATGGTCATCGCAGAACTGCGGAAGGGTTTGGAACGAGTCCCTGGCCTGCAATACAAATTTTCCAAGCCGAGCCTCTTCACGTTTAGCACGCCCATTGAGGTCGAGATCGCCGGTTATGACCTTGACCAATTGACCTCCGTGGGAAATGAAATCGCAAGGAAGTTGCGCGCAGACGAGCTTTTTGCAGATGTCAAGTCATCGATGGAAAGTGGGCATCCCGAATTGCAAATCGTCTTCGACCGCGACCGGGCAGCTTCCCTTGGCTTGTCCGTTTCTGACATTGCGGAGCGAGTCGTTGGAAGCGTACGCGGTGATGTCGCAACCCGCTACTCATGGAACGATCGCAAAATTGATGTTTTGGTCCGATCCCAGCTGGCGGATCGAAATTCGGTTGCCTCCATTCGAAGTCTACTCATCAATACGGAGAGCGTGCGGCCAATTTCGCTGGAAGACGTGGCGGATGTTCGCGAGGTAATTGGGCCAAGCGAAATCCGACGACAATCGCAGCAACGTGTTGCACTTGTTACCGCAAATCTTCGCAACGGCGACCTCGGGACAGCCATTGAAGCCATAAATCAAATTGTTGAAGAAACTCCGATTCCGTCCGGTTTGTCCGTTTCT
>CBDTVC010000667.1:0-2456 GCA_965363925.1 uncultured bacterium
ATTACCGCCGCCGCCGCCGTAGCCGCCGCCACCGCCACCACCGCCGCCACCGCCGCCGCCGCCGCCGCGATTACCGCCGCCGCCGCCGCCACTTGGGCGACTTTCGCGTGGGCGCGCTTCATTGACGGTGAGCGTTCTGCCACCAAATTCTGTTTCGTTCATGCCAGAAACCGCACTCGCCGCTTCATCTTGATCGGGCATTTCGACGAAGCCGAAGCCTCGTGACTTTCCCGTGAACTTGTCCTTAATGATGGCTGCGGAATCAACCGTGCCGAATTCTTCAAATGCTTCGCGAAGCTCAGCGTCCGAGGTTGAGTGAGGCAGATTGCCAACGTAAATGTTCATCGAGTTCTTCTAAATAGGCCGCATCTGAAAGCAGTCGTGTGAGAAAACGGATATGGATTAAGATAATCCAGAACAGTTTTTGACAGCCTTTCGAGATGCTATGATGCATAACAGGGTGTTTCACGCGATATGTGCCCAAATGATCCTTGCGAGGCCGACCTATGCTATAGCGGTTGTTCGCTCGAGGACCTGACACCGACGGGAACGAACAAGCATGTTCGATGCCACGGAAATTCTGATGACTACTGCGAGCTCTTGCTCCAAAGCCACTTCAGAAGCGGATCCCAACGATCCCAATCTTGCCAGGCGAGATACTCCGGAAGCTCGTGGATTCCAATTCCTTTGGCATACGCCCGATTGTAATTCTGGGCTTCCCGTAGGACCGCGGCATATTTAGTACGCTTGATCGCATCGAGATACTCGTCTAATTCTCCGAAGATCTTCGTGTTTTCCCGCACCCGATTCGCAACAACGCCGATTTTGACAGAGCGCTTCTGGACCTGGCTCACCTGGTTCAGTTCATCTACGAAGCGACTTGTGGCGGCAATATCGATAGGTGAGGGCAGAACTGGGATGACGATGGTCTCTGCACGTCGAACAAGTTCGCTGATCTCGGACCCGTGTGCGCGTGCAGGGGAATCGATTATCAGATACTCCGTATTCCGCGGAAGATGCTTAAGCTTTGAGTCGAAACCCGGTACACCTGTAATTTCCGGGTACTCTTCCGGTCGTCTAGCGAGCCAATCCAGGCTTGTCTGTTGCGGATCGAAGTCGGCCAACGCGGTCCGATAACCTTCCTGTGCGTAATACGCGGCCAAGTTCGTGGCGATGGTGCTTTTGCCACATCCGCCCTTGGAATTCATAACAAGTATGTGTCGCATTTCTCGTCTGTCGGATGACTAATACGTGTGGGGGAGGTCGGGAGAAACATACCTCGGCGATCCGCTGAGTTAGTCCCATTTTCCGTCTCGTCAAAGTAGTCAATCTGCAAGACACTTTCCCGTCCACGACGACGATCAGCCTTGACCATTGATTGATGTGGTGCCTCGATCTACCTTGCCTCGCAGTCCTGATCCAATTTAATTATTGGGAGGATTGCATTTGGGGGCCTAGATAAACGGGAGGAAACGTGATGGATCAATTAGTGCCTAAGCTCAAGTATTTCATGCTAGTGGGATTGCTGTGCATTACGGTTCCACTCACAGCAATTGGACAAGCCGGGACGATCAGCGGCCGCGTTTTCGATGCCGAAACGTTGCAAGCACTTCCCGGTGCAAGTATCCTCATCGTAGGTACGCAAACCGGTACTGCCACGGATTCAGATGGCCGCTACTCGATGAATATTAGTCCTGGCACCTACCAGCTCCAGGCAAGTTTTCTCGGATACAGCCCGGCCCGGTCGGTCGTCACGGTCCAGGCAGGCGGCCAAGCGGTGTTGGATTTTACCCTTGCAGCTGACTTAACGGGCGTGGATGAGTTGGTGATCATGGGTACGAGGCGGTTAGGTAGAACCGTTATTGCCTCACCCGTACCGATCGATGTCCTCACTGCAGAAGACCTTCAGACGACCGGAGCGTCCGAAACGAATCAGATCCTTTCGGCGCTTATTCCATCCTTCAACGCGCCGCAAGCATCCGTAACAGACGGCTCTGACCACGTTCGGCCAGCGACGCTTCGGGGACAGGGACCCGATCAAGTGCTTGTGCTCGTAAACGGAAAACGACGCCACACCAGCGCGTTGGTTCACGTTAACGGATCGGTTGGGCGTGGGTCGACGGGCGTAGACATGAACGCGATTCCGGCCGCAATGATCGAGCGCGTGGAGGTACTTCGCGACGGTGCCGCTGCCCAATACGGGTCGGATGCCATCGCAGGAGTAATTAATCTCGTATTGAAAAAGCGAACAGGACTCGACGCAAGCGTCTCAGTGGGGCAGCACTTCAGCATCGTTGATCGCGGTTATAGTGTAGAAGAGGGTTTGCTTCCGGATGGCTCAGACGTCGATGACTACAATTGGGATGGCGACGGAGTAATCGGGCCGAAAGATGCCATCACCTACACAGATGGCAAGACCGCCAACCTCAATGTGGGCTACGGATTAGTGGTCGGTC
>CBDTVC010000668.1:0-2453 GCA_965363925.1 uncultured bacterium
AATGGACGAAAAGTGATGGTGCCCGAAGGGTATTGTCACTTTTCGTCCCCGTCCAAGGGCAGAAGTATCGGAGCCGCACGTTATGTGTATCCGGAGTGCAGAGTGCGTCCGCAGCAGACGCCGGCTACAAGGTCCGAATTTGAAGAACCGCCGCAACCCGCCCTATCACGTAGGGAAGCTTCACCGGCGAATATCACTCAAATTGGTCCGCAGAGCGGGCCAAAGCGGATTGGCGTTCTTCTAACTCACGTTCACCGGACCTTCGTCCGGTGAACGCTTTGGTTATACGGCAACCTAGTGACAATTCGGAAGGTTATCGACGTGGCGTTTACGTCCGTGCCACGACAAAGTAGCTACCCGGAGGGAAGCACAGTCGTTTCAAGAAAACAACAACCAAAACACCGTGGACGTCGCAACACTCCTGGCCCAGATCAAAAAAGACTCGATGTCGCCAATCGAATTCAACGGTCCGCCCCAAACTAATGCGCGTCCCAACTCAGAACTGTAGGATAGTCTTCCACACATCGCAGCCGAGTCTCGGTTTCGTATCCTATAAAAGGTAATTGTTAAGGACCGCGAAGACACATCCTGTCTCGCGGCCTAGTTTCCCCTCGAAGCGGCTCCTGCCGTCGGCAGCTTGCATATTCGTCCACCTGGCAACGCTAAACAATGATGTTCTCCGCAAATTTCACTCGACATGTCTCGGGAGCCATTTTGATTGCGGGCCTTTGGTCGGCACAAATCGCTCAGTGCCAAACGGCAGGCGGCATTGCTTCGGCCTCGCAAATTCCGGTTCAAATTTTCGATCCCGGCTACCTCGAGGGTGACTCTAATTACCACAGTCTTACAGCTGCCTCGGACGGGATGATCTATTTCTCTGTCAATTCGCACCACCCCCGTTCATCGGTGCAGTTATTTCGATTCAACCCGGCGGATCAATCAATGGAGATGGTCGGCGATATCAGCAAAATTCTTGGTGTGGACGTTGACAAGCAAATTCCGCACGGTAAGATCCACACGCCACTGGCTGAGCACGATGGTTTTCTCTATTTCGCCACCCACACGTCACAGTATGAAGGCAATCTGCCGGACATGTCACCGAATGATGGCCGGATGCCGTACCAGGGTGGACACTTCATGCGCTTCAATCTGGAGAGTGGTGCGTTCGAGGACTTGGCCCATTTGGGCCTTCCGAATGAAGGTATCATCACAATGGCGGTCGACAAGAAGAATGAAACACTTTACGGCTTAACGTGGCCGTCTGGTCTGCTTGTCAGCTACAACCTGAATGAAGGACTGCTCCACAACTGGGGAGCCGTCCAGGAACGGGGAGAGTGGGGGAGGCTTGGCGACGAATGGAATTTCATTAATCGCGAGTTGGGGATTGATCCTTCCGGCAATCTCTACGGATCGACGGATACAGGTCGTATTTGGCACTTTGAGAGGGGGAAGCAGCGTCCGGTGCAATACCTCGATCCCTTGACGCTCGATCAAGTGCCACCAGTTCAGGACGTCAGTCTTGACAATCCACCCGAGCCACATTTTTTCTGGCGGAACTGGCGGGCGCTGGTTTGGAATGCGAATACCCAGAGCTTCTGGGGTTTGCACGGCGGTAGCACCCAGCTATTCGAGTTTCACCCTGCGGGGGGTACGCTTCGTTCGGTGAAATCGCTCCGTACAGATGGTGCTGGGGAGTTGGGAGCCGCTAGTAGAATGCACGAAGAAACACAGAGAAACCCGTTACGGACGCAGCTCGGATTCATGCTTGGTCCGAGCAATACGCTCTACTACCTGGCTCATGGACCGGCTCGTTCCATCGAGGGCAGGCGCGCCGTCCAAACATCGGTTCATCTGCTAACGTACGACATTGATTCGGACACGGTCACCGACCACGGCACACTAATGGGGCCTGGCGATCGACGTATATTTTTCACGGAGAGCCTTGCGATCGGCCCAGATGATCATCTCTACACTGTGGCGTGGGTCGAAACCATCGACGAGACGTTGATGAAACGTGTTCAGTCTGCGCGCAACGCTGCCGTTCCGGAAGAGACCGATGATGTTATTTACGAGATTCAGTTGGTTAGGCTTCCAACATGGCAGGACTTCGATAATTAGACCGTCCGCTATGTTTCGAATTGTTCGCGATTGGGACAACGGGGCGAGTGTTGACTCCTGACAACGGCAATTGCGCGACGCAAAGCTAGTCCAGTCATCCTCACTCACTTGGACGCTTCCGCAGAGACACAGGGCAGCGTTTTGCGGGCGTCCAGCAGGTGACCGATCATCTCAATGTTCTTTCGTTTCGAGCTTGATGGCGGCCGCAGGTGGATGGTATCTGATGACAGCACAGCGCTTCTGATGGATAATTTCTGCCGTGCGGTGTTGCAAAAACATATGTCTCCAGCCGCCCGGCGTCGTCATGTCCAGGACGCTGTTGAGAACGATCGGCG
>CBDTVC010000669.1:0-2451 GCA_965363925.1 uncultured bacterium
GGCCGTTTATCGACATCTCCGAGAGGACCTTTTCCTCGGGTTCAGAAAGAACGTGTTGGCGACTGATTCGTTGAAGCTCAAGGAAATGCTTGTGCTTCGCCATCACGATCGAATCCAGAAAGATTGTCGCCCGGGCGTCATCCATCCGCGCCCATTCCACGTCGAAGAAGACGATAGACTGCGAGATTCGGGTGTATGCTTCCTTAACCTCCTGAAGTAAGGCGCCCCGTTCAGCCGCTGCAGTGTCGGTGACCCAGTACAGGTATGCATACGTGTACGCACGGCCGGCCGAATCCAAAATCTCGCTCAGCTCATCAAGGGAGCCAGAAAGTTGATACGGCTCCAGTGAAGCAATCTTGCCTCGATAGCGTTCCATATACGCTGCGGCAGATTGTTCTGCGGTCAGCAAACTTGATCGCAGTGCGTCTGCGTCTGGATACAAATCTTCAAGGCGCCAACGAATATGCTCGGCGCCAGTGCTACCGTTTCGTTTCGCCTTACGGGTCTTCTTATTCGCTTTCGGCATTTTGGAGTCCTGCTTTGGCTTCTTCGACATGTTGATTGGATTCAATACCGGTTCGTTTAGCTACTATATTTCGCTCACCTATCGCAGATGTTCCCCAAGGTCGGATGGGCAGATTCCGTAGGTAAGGCGAGGCTAACTCGTCCTGACCATCCCTTTTCGTAACACGAGTCTATTCAATGCAACATAGGCATTGAAAAATAGTGTTAACCACGCCTTGACACCATGGCATGCATAAAATCAATCTTCGTGCCGCTCTCCCGTCGGAGAATGGTCGACACTGATTTCTACCGCATCTGTATCCTGCAATCTATTCACAAACGAAAGGCAACCTCTTGTTTCAGAGACGAAGCACCAAGCAGTTCGATCCGCTTACAAATGCGGAGGACCTGACACAGGTCATCAAACGGTCTCATGAGCACCCGGTCGTGCTGTTCAAACACAGCGTGACCTGTACGCTGAGTTCGCGGGCCTATCGACAAATGCAGAAGCTAACGGAAGACAATGATCCAGCGGTCTTTCTGCTGGTAATCCAGGAGCAGCGAAGTCTATCTGACCAAATCGAAGTTGATTTTGGGGTCCGGCACGAGTCGCCTCAAATATTTGTCCTGGTTGATGGAAATATTATCCATCATGATTCTCACATGCGGGTCACGGCCAATTCTGTTCGTGAAGTGCTGAAAAATCACATTTAGATCTCTGGTCCTATTCCTGGTCCACGTCGTCTGTGAAGCCGAAGGTTGATCGAAGGTAATCCGATATCGGGAAACTCAATGTTGTACTAGCGTCAAAGATGGTATGCCGAATCAAGATGTTTCATTGTTGACTATTGCCGTTACGTTGATTCTGGCCTTCGGTGGCTGTACGCGTGCGAACGTGTCTGACGTTGCACCGGCAGCACCGGTCGCATTGGTCGAACTCGAAGACGTGTATGGGAATAGTCAGCGCTTTTCAGAGCGTGGCCAGATTTCGATAGTCAACTTTTGGGCAACGTGGTGTGCGCCGTGTGTGGCTGAGATGCCTGAATTACAGGTATTGCATGAAGGGCACAAACGTGACGGGCTGATTGTCATTGGCGTTTCGTCTGATAGTCTTCCAGACTCAAGTATTGCGGCGTTTGCTGAGAACCTCGACATCACGTATCCGATCATAAGGGACGACGGATCTGCGGCAGAGGCAGCCGGATCAATTATTGGCTATCCAACCACGCTGATAATTGATCAGAATGGTCAAGAGGTTCGCCGGATTCTGGGAGCGACTACGGCGCGAGAGCTCGAGGGAACCATTCAGGAATTGCTTGGCAAACACTAACCATTGCCCGTGACTTTGACTCCGAAACCCTTCTCACGACTTTGAGTCGGGTCATGCCATAGGGAGCTTCCGTCTTGCTAACGTCCCACACGCACCGAATCGGACACTGTCCCCAATAATGTTTAGTCTCGGGGCCGTATTTTGTCGACGGATCGTTCTTTCAGCGGTGAACCTCCGCTCTCAAGCACGATACTTATTTGTCCCGTTCGCAACAAATGTGCAAGCGTTGTCCTATGCAGATCTCTCCTGATGTTTATGAAAAGCTTGGGGCCTTTTACCTTGGCCGAGAATACGATCTCAAGTCTTCTGCGTTAAAAGACTCGCTGGTCCTCTACGATTCAAAGGACCTTACCACGCATGCGGTCGTGGTCGGCATGACGGGCAGTGGCAAAACGGGACTCTGTATTTCGCTGCTTGAGGAAGCGGCGCTTGATAACGTCCCGGCGCTCGTTATCGATCCAAAGGGCGATATCAGCAACCTCATGCTGTCCTTTCCCAACTTGTCTCCTGAAGAATTCAGGCCGTGGGTAAGTGAGGACGAGGCTCGAACAAAGGTCGTCAGGCCGGATGAGTTTGCCAAGAGCCAATCGGATCTTTGGAAAAAAGGGCTAGCCTCG
>CBDTVC010000670.1:0-2444 GCA_965363925.1 uncultured bacterium
GTAGTTCGGCGACAGCGGCATCCAATCCAATACAGCGACGTCCTCTTCAATAAACGTCTCGTACTCGACCGATACAGGTGCACCGATGAAGTGATGGCGATCATCGCCACGCCGAAGTTCAAGCTCTCTCGCTGCCGCCTTGACAGCCTCGGGACCAATTCCCACATCAGCAGCAGCCTCCTGTAGCTCTTCTAGCGAAAGCCCTGGAAGCCCCGCTTCACTCTCGCTTTGGTGTAGTTCGGCTGCCCGCTTCAACACGGAGTGGATTTCTTCGTCGCGGTAGACTCGTTTTCCAGGCATGACAATCTGTCTTTGAAGCGTCTGTCTTTGAAGCGTCTGTCTTTGCGGCGTCTGTCTTTGCGGCGTCTGTCTTGCGGCCTACAGTCGACTCGCTTCAAAATACTGTCCGCGTCGGGCGATCTGCGGGGTGAAATCGAGCGGGAATGTCAGAGAATCACGCTCGACACTCAACCGCGGACTCGATAGGCCCAGGTTACCAGATTCTCATTTGGAGCCCAAGAAACTGGACTCAGTCACCAAGACCCAGGTCTTGCGAATAAACGAATCCGATAAGGTCTCGCTCCAGTGCTTCGTGATTACGAAAACCACTAAGGAGTTCAGTCATCCGGTCTCGCAACAATCGCACTTCCGAAAAACCAGGCGTTCGTTTCAATTCGACAGTGATACTCTCCACCTCGTTGAGAAACTCGGCGTGCTCCAAGTGTAGTTGGTCGACCTTTCGCTTCTCTCGTGGGGCGGTATCTATAATGTCGGCCATAAAGCCACCGTCTTCTTCCAGGTCAAAGTGCTTTGCGAGCACGTTTCGGAAATCACGAAGTGCCCAGACCTGTTCAAGCTTCCATTCTGCGAAGTCTTGCATCGGTGGTTGAGCCAAAGATTGCGATACTGATTCCATCAGAAATCGCAGGTGGTCGTGCTCTTCCTGAATACGGTTGGCTATGTGCTCCTTGTAGTGTTGCATCGCTTCTCTCCTCTATTCAAAACTAGAATTCGGTTCGCGGAGAATGCGCGCGCCTATATAGTAGCGTACGGATTGACCCCCCTCATAGGTCCATGGTCGTACGGGATTATTGGAGGATTGTTGATTCTAACAGTATTTAGGGTTGGCTCATAGTCTACTTGACCGCTGTTACCGCGGTAACAGTGCCTATAGAGTGACCGAAAGTTACTACGATAGAGCATCTTCTTGTTGCAACGTTTGCCTTTCGACCTGTACGTCAATATTCTGAATTCTTCAGCTTTGCTACCGAATAGTCCCCGCGATCATTGGACCAATCATCATGACCAGACGTGACCTCATCCGCCTTACCGGATCTTCTCTTTTGTACGGCGGATTGGCTCAATCGCTTCACAATCCATTACTTCACCGGTCAATTGCCAACCAGTCTGCTCCGCTCCGGCTTTTTTTTGAACTAAGCGACCTGCCACGGATTCGCGCGAACGCCCGTACTCCGAAACTACAACCGATGTATTCACAGTGGGCTGAGAAGCCGATTCCGTTTCTTGCGGAAACGCTTGACGCGTTCGACGCTTCCGGGGACATGATTGGTGATTTTCAGAATGCAGTCTGGTGGTTGTCCCGCAGCGCCATGGTACAATTGATCGAGCCCTCAGCGGCTCGTGAATCAGCGATTCTCAACGCAGTTGAACGAATCATCGCGTTTCCCAAGTGGGACTATTTCCTGGATGGAGAAACGGAAGTCCTTGGTATCCAGCGCGCTCCCTTTACGGCTGTGCGGCTTCTTCTTGCCCGTGAGATCCTCGGCAATTCAATCGACGCAGATCTTGATCAGCGGTTGATGAGGGCTGTCGCAGACAAAGGATGTCTACCGTGTTACAACACCGTGTACGACATGGATAACATAGACACGGTTAAGGGCTGGGACTTCGACGAACGTCATGCCGACTATTACGACATAACGATGGAGCGCTGGCCGATGATTCTCGGCGCGAACAATCTGCGCGCAGCACCGACGGGGGCACTCGGCCTTGGGGCATTGGCGCTGCAAGGTCATGACGTACGGGCGGACGAATGGTTGGCAACGGCCGTTGCGAGCACCGAGCGTTTCCTGAAATTATTTGCCGCAGATGGAAGCTACTTTGAGGGCATCAGCTATCTATCGTATTCGCTTCGCACGCTTCTACCGTTCATCCGCGCCCATCGCAATCTGGTCGGCGACGTAGACTGGGGCAGTAAAGTCAACTTCGACGGAATTCTGGACTTCATCGTTTCGATGCAGCTCGGCAAGACTGCAAACGGCGATCCGGACGTTGTGAATTTTAGTGATTCGCGGCTCAGCGTTTACCCGGGAGGTAGTTCGCTGATCGGGGAGTTTACCGGAAATTCGCTGGCCGGCTACGCGGCGACAGAGGCGGGCATGCCGCGCTGGTCATTTGATTTGCTTTGGTACCGCCCGGACTTC
>CBDTVC010000671.1:0-2442 GCA_965363925.1 uncultured bacterium
TGGCGCGCGCCAAGGGTATCCCCGTCATTGTTGACGGAGCGCATTCGTTTGCTCACTTCCAGTTTACTCACGAAGATCTTGACTGTGACTACTTCGCCACCAGTCTACACAAATGGTTGTTGGCTCCGATCGGAACAGGAATGCTCTACGTTCGCCGAGACAAGATCAAAGACCTTTGGCCGATGCAAGCCGGGTCAAAAGCGCAGGACGAAAACATCCGCAAATTCGAGGAAATCGGAACACATCCTGCTGCAAACCACCTCGCGATTGCCGAAGCGCTTTCGTTTCACCAAGGGATTGGCGACGAGCTCAAAGAGGAACGCCTCCGATACCTGACGAGCTATTGGGCTGAGAGGCTGCTCGCTCATAACCACGGCGCAGAACGCGTGCGCCTTAACACAAGCCTCGATTCTAGATTCTCCTGTGCAATCGGCAACGTCGAACTGGTTGGAGTGGACACGAGCAAACTGGCAACGCAGCTCTGGGACAAACACCGAATCATAGTTGTCCCGATCAACCACAGCGAGTTTACTGGGCTACGAGTAACACCGAACGTTTATACCACGCTCGAAGAGCTCGACCGATATGCCGAGGCCATGGAAGACGTTTTGACAAACGGTCTCAACTGACAAATCTGTTGATTTCAACCCTATTCAATAATCCTGTACGTTCGAACCAATTATGCCAAGAAACCCAATGGACCGCGTTTTGTCGACACTGATTTGTGTCGCGGTTGTAACAGTTGCGACGTTCAACCTGAACTGCAAGCAAGCGAATGGGGGTGCGGGCGCCGACGAAGCGACGGCGTCGTCAACGCAGGCCGCAGACGGCCGGAAAGTAATCGCGACTGACAATGCGCCGGCTGCAATTGGTCCTTATTCGCAAGCCATCCAGCACGGAAATATGCTTTTTCTCGCTGGTCAGCTAGGAATTGATCCGGCTACAGGAACGCTGCTCGACGGGGTC
Organism: uncultured bacterium; assembly: GCA_965363925.1. Classification (GTDB taxonomy): domain Bacteria; phylum Bacteroidota; class Rhodothermia; order Rhodothermales; family JABDKH01; genus JAGQWL01. Next base: position 967 of record CBDTVC010000671.1, read on the forward strand.
GAGGCTCAGACGCGACAGGCTCTCACAAATCTTGGTGCAGTCCTGGAAGCGGCTGGCTTTGAGTATGCGGATGTGGTTCAAGCCCAGGTGTTTCTAGCCGATCTAAATGACTACAGCAAGATGAATACGGTATACGCGGAGTTCTTTACCAGCGAACCGCCTGCACGAGCGGCGGTGCAAGTAGCCCGGGTCCCAAGAGATGCCCGCGTCGAAATCTTGCTGACTGCAGTTAAATAGAAATGCCCCACCAGTGATCTGTGACTCTCTGTAATGAAGCATGATATTGCCATCGTTGGAGGTGGTATCGTCGGGCTTGCAACAGCCTACCAGCTTAGCCAGAATTATCCGGACAAGAAGCTTGTCATTCTTGAGAAGGAAGATCGAGTGGCGTCGCACCAGACCGGTCGGAATTCTGGCGTCATTCACTCCGGAATCTACTACAAGCCAGGCTCCCTCAAGGCCACGAATTGTTTTGCTGGTCGAAAGGCGTTAATCAAATTTTGCAGCGACTTTGGCGTAACACATGAAGTCTGCGGCAAAGTGATAGTTGCCGTGAGCGAGACTGAACGTGACGGTTTACACCGGATTCATGAGCGTGGTCAGCAAAATGGCGTTGCCTGCGAACTGATCGGTCCGGAACGTCTGCGAGAGCTTGAGCCACACGTCGCAGGCGTCGAAGCCCTGCACGTACCGGAAGCAGGTATCGTTGACTATAAGGGAATGGCCGTCAAGCTCGCTGAGTTGATCAAGGAGCGTGGCGGAGAAATTCGATTCCAGTCCGCCGTGCATAACGTCCGCGTCGATGCAGACCTGGTAACGGTCGAAACATCAAGCGGATTGGTGGAGGCTGACTACCTGGTCAACTGCGCCGGACTCTATGCTGACCGGATCGCAAAAATGACTGGCCAAGAACCTGGCTTACAAGTGGTGCCGTTTAGGGGTGAGTACTACCAGCTAAAGTCCCACGCAACACACTTATGCAGGAATCTCATTTACCCGGTTCCTGATCCAGCTTATCCGTTCCTGGGTGTGCACTTTACGAGAATGTACGACGGCGCGATTGAGTGTGGGCCCAGTGCAATTTTGGGTTTCGCGCGCGAGGGTTACACGCTCGGCACTGTGAATTTTCCCGAACTCTGGGAAATCCTCAGATACCGTGGGTTCCACGCTCTGGCTGCGCAACACTGGCGCAAGGGTTTTCTGGAATTGAGGCAGTCCCTCAGCAAGAGGTACTACTTGTCGACATTGCGAAGACTTATCCCGGAACTCGGCATAGACGATATCGAGCCCGTGCCATCAGGTGTTCGGGCGCAGGCCCTGCTTCCAGACGGCACCATGGCTGACGACTTTGTGATTCTTGAGCTTCCACGAGTTGTGAATGTTTGTAACGCGGCTTCTCCTGCGGCAACGGCATCACTGAACGTCGGGAAGACGATTATGGAAAAACTAGCGGTCCGTTTCTCCTAGGGCGAATGA
>CBDTVC010000672.1:0-2440 GCA_965363925.1 uncultured bacterium
TCGGGACTGTCTCGCGAACCGCCAACCACACCGTGATGGCGAAGCAGCTGTACTATTTCCGCGCGCCCCTTGCCTTTTCTTGGCAATGCGTCGAAAACTGATTCGCCAAGGTCGGTGACATAATTCGCATTCGCCCCTGCGCTCAAGAGCAGTTCAACCAGGCAGGCATCCCCAATACTTGAAGCGATATGCAGCGGATTATCTCGAGTCAGAGACTTGGCGTCCGGATTAGCACCGCGCCGCAAAAGGAGTTCCACGATTGCACGATTTCCGAGAACAACGGCGTCGATGAGTGCGGTATCACCGAACTCGTTGGTAGCGTCGATTTCAGCTCCATTCTCGGCAAGGAAAGTGACTCCGTCGTCGAAGCCTTCAACTGCAAGGAAATGCAGAAGGGACCCGCCATGAATCCAACGCGCCGAGATGAGCTGCGGATCGCCGGCGAGCATCGCAAGTGCCGCGTCACGGTCATTAACCACTGCATCAAGAAATGCAGCTGTATTTGCTTCGGGATGTCTGGACATTATTCATGTGCGATAACGTGCGGACAGCGACTCACCGGCCAACGTTGCCGCTCACCCAAGGTAGTTCGATCGTTATCGCATTTCAAATCCGATCCAAAAAGCGCCGGACGTTCGTCGGGTGCAAGCGTGGGAATCGATCAGGCCGGGGCGTCTCTTTACTGGTTCCGTCCGAAGCTTCGGGCGAGGGGGCCGGCGGACAATCCATGCAGTACAATGGATATCGACACGGTCATAGAAACGCAGGCCAGCAATTCTCCTTCGTTGGGAAGATTGTATTCGTCTATTACAATCAATGTGAAAAGAATCGATGCCAAGCCACGTGGACCAAACCACCCCAAGAACAGTTTCTCTCGTGCGGGCAAGCCGCTCCCGGCAAGAGATACAAAGATCGGCACCATTCTAACCACGGTGAGAAAAAGTAACGCAAGGATGACGGCCTGTGGCGTCATGTGCTTAATGCCGTCCGGCAACAGTAGTGCGCCAAATACCAGAAACGCCGCCATCGTCAGCATCTGGCCTATCCCCTCCGTGAATTCAGCGATAAAGTTGATGTTATGCTTGTATGTATTTCCAAAGACCATACCTGCCACGAACGCAGAGATGAACCCGTTTCCACCCAGCAGTTCCGAAGCGATGAACGCCGAAAAAGCAGACGACAAGAATACAACAGCCGGCGCCGCCTCATCGATCAGATCATGGTTTTGCGCATAGTCAAGTGCACGGGCAATGCTCCAGCCAATTGCGGCGCCCGCAAGCGGACCCAATACGACCTGGGTTATGGCTGCGACCAGCAGTCCATCCGTCTCGGCAGCGGCCGCCCCAGCGGAAGCCAGGATGGCCCCAAATATCACGAAGGGTAAGACGAGTCCGTCATTTAGACCGCTTTCAACATTGATTGATTGACTAAGATGTCCCGGGACCCTCGGGCTCGAAATCACGGATTGTCCTAACGCGGCGTCGGTCGGGGTCAAGACAGCAGCCGTCAACAGTGCGAGAGCGATACCGCTTTCCGGATTCAGCAGAAATGCCGCCAGGGTGCCGACGGCCAGTGTGAGCGGCAATCCAATAACAAGCATTCGCAAAGGAATCCGCCAGTTCTGGGTCAACTGTGAAAAACGCACGTGACTGGCGTCCGAAAACAAAACCAAAATCAGAGTTACCTCCGCCAACATTCGTTTGCCGCTGTGAAGAAGCTCCGGTGAGGCCGCCATGCTAAGCGGATTCGACAGGATGTAACCCAAAGCCATAAACAGAATCGGTAGAGTAAGGACGCCTCGACCGATCGACTTTGTTAGCAGGGAGTAAACGATAAACGCCGCTAGAATTCCCAGCACAACCAGTTCCAAATGTGGCGTCATGTGTTCCATATTAATCCTGCAAGAAAGGTATTGCGCTCATTGCGAGTTTGAGACGAGCCCACAGAACTATTCGCTTGATTCTGGCACTTCATGGTCCAGTGGTAACGTGACGACAAATGTCGCTCCTTTACCATCTTCACTCTCCATCAAGAGCGTCCCGCCGTGCCCCTGGTTGACAATGTCATAGCTTAGGCTCAGCCCCAACCCGGTGCCAGTGCCCGTCGGCTTCGTCGTGAAGAACGGCTCAAAGATCTTCTGTCGTATATCTTTGGGGATGCCGGGCCCGTTGTCAGACACCCGGACCTCTATCATGTTATCGATCTGACGCGTGGACACCACCACAGTGGGGGCGTACAAACCATCGACCTTTGCAGCGTACTCATATACGGCGTCGAATGCATTGCCGATCAAATTCAACAACACCCGTCCGATCTCTTGAGGCACAATCTCCACGTCGCCTAATTCCGCGCTCAATTCTCGTACAATTTCTACCTGAAGACCGGGATTCTGTGCGCGTTTGCCGTGGTAGGCCAGGTCGATGTGCTCCGATACGAGTTG
>CBDTVC010000673.1:0-2439 GCA_965363925.1 uncultured bacterium
CTTCCGATCTAAGCGGGATCGCTTTCCCCGGGGCAGCTGGCTTCCCGCATAGCGTTGCCTGCTACGCTGTATTTCGTATTTTCTGGGTATTCATGGAACGCACGTCCCCTGTCACAGTGGGTTCGTCGACAACAAAAAACACTTCAAAATGAACAAGTATTCGTTACTGGTCGTCCTGGTGGCGCTGATGTTTTCAGCTTGCAAGACGACTGATGCCGTGGTAGATAAGACTGCCGCTTCAGTCAAGGACTCCAGCAAGTCGTCCGCTGATGGGGATAAAAAGAAAGAGAAGATCAAGAAGTACAGCGAAGTCATTACGGATGATGCTGTAACCGATGAAGGCCTCTTTCACGTTCATAAGGTTGACGACAAGTTCTTCTACGAAATCCCTGACGACGTATTGGGACGTGAGCTTCTTCTGGTATCACGAATTGCCAAGACGGCAGACAACTTGGGGTATGGTGGCGAGCAGTCTGGCGAACAGGTTGTCCGTTGGCAGCGTCGTGAAGACAAGATTCTGTTGAGTATTGTCAGTTACAACAACGTGGCCGACGAAGACTCACCGATATCAAAGGCTGTTCAAAACTCAAACCTGGAGCATATCGTTCAGGCTTTTGATATTGAAGCGATCGGCAAAGATTCCAACACGGTTGTCATTGATGTTACACCGTTGTTTGGAAAAGATGTCGCGATTCTGGGAATGCCCAAGTCAAGGAGGGATAGATACAAGGTTCGTAAGTTGGACGAATCCCGGACGTTTATTAATTCGATTCGCAGCTATCCCCGAAATACGGAAGTAAATGTCCTCATGACGTATGAGGCAACCGAGCCGCCATCGAATTCTGCGACGGGTGCCATCACCGTCGAAATGAATCATTCGATGATTCTGCTCCCGGACGATCCGATGATGCCGCGACTTTGCGATGATCGTGTTGGGTATTTCAACATTAAGCAGACTCGCTTTGCAGCTGATGTTCAGAAGGCGGAAGAGAAATGCTATATAGCCCGATGGCGACTGGAGCCAAAGGATGAAGCAGCGTTTGCGCGCGGAGAGCTTGTTGAGCCGGTGAAGCAGATTGTCTACTACATCGACCCTGCAACTCCGCTGAAATGGCGGCCCTTTTTGAAATCAGGAGTTGAGGCATGGAATACGGCTTTCGAAGCTGCCGGCTTCAAGAATGCTATCGTCGCAAAGGATCCACCGACGGTAGAGGAAGATCCGGAATTCAGCCCTGAAGATATCCGCTACTCGGTGATTCGGTACTTCGCATCTGACGTACAGAACGCCTATGGTCCGCATGTCAGTGATCCGCGCACCGGTGAGATTCTGGAAAGCGATATCGGATGGTATCATAACGTGATGAACCTGCTCCGGAACTGGTATTTCGTGCAGACAGCCGCCATAAACCCGAAAGCCCAGGGTGTTGAGTTTGAGGACGACGTCATGGGTGAACTGATCCACTTTGTTTCAGCGCACGAAGTGGGTCACACAATCGGGCTGCCTCACAACTGGGGGTCTAGCGCGGCATATCCAGTTGACTCGTTGCGATCTGTTTCGTTTACACAAAGGATGGGAACCGCACCAGCGATCATGGACTACGCGCGGTTCAATTATGTGGCACAACCGGGCGACGGCCCCGTTGGACTAATGCCGAAGGTCGGACCTTACGACAAGTGGGCAATTGAATGGGGGTACCGTCCAATCCTCTCAGCCGAAACTCCGGAGGAGGAGCGATCAACGCTGAATGAGTGGATTGTGGAACGTGCAGGAAATCCGCTTTACTTTTTTGGACGTACTTCGTCTAGCCGGCTCGATCCTCGTAGTCAGAACGAAGACCTCGGTGACGATGCCGTCAAAGCCAGCATGTACGGCATTGAAAACTTGAAGCGAATTGTTCCCAGGCTAATTGAGTGGACAGAGGAAAGCGGCAAGGACTACGACGATCTAAAGGAGTTGTATCAGAATGTCGCGGCACAATACAACCGGTACATCGGACATGTAGCGACCAATATTGGCGGCGTTTACGAGAACTACAAAACGTATGACCAGAACGGTCTAGTCTATACGCCCGTACCCGCCGAGCGCCAGCGCGAAGCAATGAGCTTCATGCAGGACGTTGTCTTTCAACGCCCAGATTGGCTAATGAATCAGGACGTTCTGACCAGGATTGAGCATGCTGGCTCGGTGGAGCGTGTCCGGTCCATGCAGGTAGGTGCGATCAACCGAATACTGGAACCTCAGGTGCTTGGTCGTCTCATGGAGATCAGCTTAACAAACGACGATTCGTATACGGCAGCAGAGCTCTTTGAAGCAATGCGAAACGGTATTTTTTCTGACCTCCGGAGTGTCTCCATAGATCCGTTCCGCCGAAACCTGCAGCGGGGGTACGTGAATCGAATGGAATACCTGATGACGGAAGAGGTTACACCTCCAGCGTT
>CBDTVC010000674.1:0-2438 GCA_965363925.1 uncultured bacterium
GAACTCTTCCACCGCTTTGATACCCGCATACGACCAGCGGTGAACTTCCGTGGATCCGTAGATGCGATCGGCATGCTCAGACAGCGACGCAGGACCCCCTTTAGCATCAAGCGCTTTACCGTAAATCTCAGAGGTCGACGTAAGCAGGAAGCGCGGCTTGTAGCGCGAAACGAGCTCAAGAATTGTGTCAATCCCTCTAAGGTTGTTGAGAATCGTCTGGCTTGAGGTGACCGCAGCTAGCTTGACTCCTACATACGAAGCGAGGGGGAAGAAAACATCGCAGTCCGCAACATAGGGCTCCATTCCTTTTGCGTCCGCCACGTTCAACTCAACAAACCGAAAGTTCGGATTTTGAGCGGCGAGACCAAGGTTGTTGTGCGACCCGGTCGACAGATTGTCGATTGCTGTCACGTGACAACCTCGCTGTAACAAGACGTCAACGAGGTGTGACCCAATGAAACCAGCGCCGCCCGTGACAACACACTGTGCGCCTTCAGCAAGGTGGCTGGAGCGGATTGGCGTGGGACTCGACCCCGGGATTGCGTGTTCTGGATTCAAGAAGTTGTTGTTTCTTTTCGAACTAGTTGTGTTGAAGTTCGATCAATAATCGAACCATCGCGTCGAAGAAAGCGATCTGCCAGCATCCTGATCAAAATATACGCAACGGATTTCGCGCTCACGGGAATCCGACTGGCTGGATGCCTATTTTATCGCATAACTGGGCAGAACCGAAACGGCATCGAGTGGCATTTTTGGTATAGATTTGCCGTAATTGCCCGATTATTATGAATCACCCACCTACGTGAGATCAGCTGCGCAGATTCAGCGAGTGCGTTCCGCATCGTTTACGTTTGTTGCACTTCGGCTGAAACTGCACTAAAACCTTGGACCACCGATGACATACGCGGTAATAATGGCTGGAGGGGTCGGAACTCGTTTCTGGCCAGCGAGCCGAGTTAGCTGTCCCAAACAATTTCTGAAAGTCTTCGGTGAAGACACTTTGATCCAGTCGACGGTCAAGCGGCTCGGCAGTCTGATCCCACCTGAGCGCGTGTTTATTGTCACACACGAACGCTACATCTCAAAAACTCAGGAGCAGCTCCCGGACGTTCCACCCGAGAACATCCTTGCTGAGCCAATCAGTCGAAACACCGCACCGTGCATCAATTTCGCGGCTGTCGAAATTGCTAAACGTGATCCGGAAGCGGTGATGGTTGTGTTGCCGGCAGACCACGTCATCCAGCACGAAGATCGATTTCTGGATGTGCTTCGTGCCGCCATTAAGAGAGCGAGCGAACCAGGAGCACTCGTTACCATCGGAATAAAGCCGACTCATCCGGCGACTGGTTACGGCTACATACAGTTTGACACCAACACTGAGCATGCCGATTCGGACGAACAGATTCTTGCCAGCCCTGTTCGGACGTTTGCCGAAAAACCTGACCTTGCCACCGCCGAGCGGTTTCTCGATTCCGGAGATTTCTTGTGGAACAGCGGAATGTTCATCTGGCGTGCTGACGCGATCCTTGAAAATCTTGAGCGCTTTTTGCCAAAAACGTTCGCTGCTTTTGAACCACTTGCAGCATCAGACGATGCGGATATCAGGCCGCTTGTTCGATCAGCGTTTGAAGCAAGCGAGAGCATCTCAATCGACTACGGCGTTATGGAACGAGCTGCACATGTCTACGTCGTACCCGGATCTTTCGGATGGAACGACGTAGGCGACTGGAAAGCCGTTTATGACTTGTCCGAAAAAGATGACCACGGCAATGCCGTTCAAGGAGACGTAATCGTACACGATTCCAGTCGAAACCTGGTCCACAGCAAAGACAAGCTGTTCGTGTTGGTCGGATTACACGACCTCGTGGTTGTCGAAACCGATGACGCGACATTGATCTGTAGCCGAGACAGCGCGCAGCAGGTCAAGACGGTAGTCGAGTATCTAAAAACTCATCAGCTGGACAAGTACGTTTAGTAAAATCCTGCTGTTCGTGCCGGCTATTCTGAACCGATTGATCGCAAAACGGGAGCCAGCTACGTCTGGGCGACTTTCCGTTGGGGGCAAGCGGATCCCGTTTGGTGATGGGCCCCCAGTTCATCAGCCCGGCACCGATCAACACTTCAATCGCGGCTGCCGATCGTCGTGGACTTGGTTGGAGCATCGCGTTACGCGCGTCCCGGAGCACCCCAATCCCTTCAAGGCAATCGGCCTCCTCTTCTTTTCTCCTCCTCTCCTCCTCTCCTCCTTAATTCCCGCTAACTGAATCTTTTCGAAACTTGTGACGTAACGGTCGCGAATTGACGATTGAGTCAGATAGTGACGATTAAAGGGTTTGCAGCTAACTCCCCTTTTTAGCTGAACCCAGAGTATCGGAGTCAAGTCACGAACGACTCGATTTACTGTTGCGTGTCCAAAACAATTTGTCGAGATCTGAAAT
>CBDTVC010000675.1:0-2436 GCA_965363925.1 uncultured bacterium
CAGGGAACGCCAACGGAGTGACATACACGACTACCCGGCATCAATCTTGCCGATTTCTTCGGTCGGCAATGCAACGACGTTGTACCCTAATCCACCCAGCAATTCGATGCTTCTGGGAAAGCCCTTGCCGATAAGAACAACGTCGTTAATGCGGAGCGCATTTGCAGCAGCTTCTTCCCCATCCGGCACTAGAACGGTTTTCAATCTTGAGAAGACATTCGATACCGCCAGGCGTCGCGTCGTAAAAACCGTTTCCTCATCCAGAAGCGAACAATCCGTCTTGAAATGCAATACGTCTTTGGGCGTCTGAACGATCACGGCCGTGCGGCCAAGTTCTTCCAGGCAGTGCATCAACGCTTTGGCGCCGGCCTCATCCGTTCTGTCCGAGAGGCCGATCATCACGTGTTCGTCAGTGACTAGCACATCGCCTCCTTCGACGAATCCGGAATCAGAAATCGAAAGCACACGAGGGAACAGTCGCCGCAGTTCAGGCTCGATCACCTTGACTTCTCCCCTTCGAGAGGCTGCTCCCGGTCGAAGCAGAATTGCGCCCTCGCCAAACACCAACGCAGGATCTTCGACAAACACTGAGTCAGGATACTCTTCCAGGGAAGGTAGCACTGTAACAGAAACGCCAACATTGTTCATCGCCGCGATATAGGCGTCGTGTTCCGCTACCACAGCTGCAAGGTCCGGGTCACCGCGATCTACGTCGCGCAAGCCCTGTGTTACCGACTGTGCGGGCCTCCGTACAATCGCGTGGTCAAATTGAGTAACCGATGACTGATCCGACATGGGATTTTCCGAGAAAGATCTAAGTTGAATTCCTGCCGCGGCGGAAGAGGTAATACAATGGTAGCCCCGCAGCCATGAGCGCAGCACCCCAAACCAGGACTCGAAGCCCCGATCCAGCCATGGCGACAATCGAGTATACAATTGCCAGGAGTGCCAATGTCGTCCACGCCGAGGAGGTCCGCCACGAAACGCGAAGCTCCGCCATAGCGGCAACGGCGTACGGCAAGAGCGTACAGAGCGTGGACACGGAGATCAGAAATGTAAATGCGGCAACGAGGCCACCCGAATAGTTAAATAGCAAGAGGGCTGACGCAAGCGCAGACGAAAGCAGCAACGAGAAGACAGGTGCCCCTCCTCGAGTCCGCTTGTCGAAAATCTTCGGCGCGAGTCCGTCAATTGCAACAGCCATCGGCATCTGACCGCCCAACAAAATATTTCCATTCGCTGATCCCGCAGTTGCGACCAAGACGCCAAAGCCGATTAACGGGGGTCCGATTGTACCCAGCTTTGCTGCAGCCACCACAAATGGCGCGTTGGATTGTGCCAAAACATCAACCGGAACTAACATCATAATTGCTGCCGTAGCACCGATGTAGACGACCGTAACTGTCAACGTACCCGCAATAACGGCGCGAGGAATTGTATGCGTCGGATCGATAACGTCGTCGGCGGCGACGACTGCCGCCTCTATTCCAACAAACGCCCACATGGTTAGTAGCGCCGTTGTGGCAAGTGCAGACGGCCACGGGATGTCCTGCGGATTAAATGGTGGAATCACATCCGTTGAGCCAGCGACTACACCAAGCACTATTATCACGCCAAGTGGCACAAGCTTTAGAATCGTCGTGACCAACTGAACCGAAGCACCCGCTCCGACACTGGATAGGTTGACAGACGTTAGCGTCCAGATGAGCACAAACGCCACACCGGCCTCCATCAACTTACTGGATCCGAAGAACGGAATCGTAGCGCCGAGGTAGCCAGAAAAGGCCACGCTGATCGCCGTGATTGAAAACACAATCGCAAGCCAGTAACCCCATGCGATCAAGAAACCAGGCAGGTCGCCAAACGCTTCTTGGGTATACACGTAGAATCCGCCAGACCGTGACGTCCGGCCTGCAAGCCGACTAAGCACCAATGCAATAACAATGGCACCGGCTGAAGTCAGCAACCACCCAAGAAAACTGATTGAGCCGTACGGGGCCAAAACAGACGGAAGCAGAAACACACCCGAACCGATCATCACCCCGACGGACATGGACCAACAGCGCCAGAATCCGAGAGAGGCTGGCGGAGTTTCGTCGCGTTTTGTGGAACGGGGCACTTGTTGGTCGAGAGCCACTTAAGCGGGGAAGTTTGCCTGGGATGAGGGCGAATTGCTGTTAGATGATAGCGAATCCGTATCTCTTTCTGACATGTTGTCGGCGGAGCATCAATCTCCGGCGCTGCTACATGACTCGCAACTAAACGATCTGGATAAAGATCGAAGCAGGGAAATGACCTGCGGCGTCGTCGGCAACTTCCAGACCTGAGACATCCGCCGCAGGCGAGTATTCTGGAAACACTTCACGGAGCACTTCCTTTCGGTCATAGTGCAGTTGGCTCAGGCAGAATAGAATCTTCACGTGACTGTTGTTGATC
>CBDTVC010000676.1:0-2421 GCA_965363925.1 uncultured bacterium
GGAACCCACCGAAACCGACACGTCGAACGTATTGAATTCCCATTCGTCGGCGAAGGGAAGCAATGTTGGCGACGTCGAGTTGCCGCGAAAAAGCTTGTCACTTTGTGACCAGCCTGATTCTCCAAGCGGCGAGTTGATCGTAAACGCGCCCGACGTCCACACATTCGCCTGGTCCGGAAGGTTGACGCGCACTCGCCAGTAGTACGTGCCGTCAGTGAGCGATGCGGGCTTCCATTCAGCAATAAGGTTGATTGTCTCTACGGTACCTCCCTGCAGAAGCGGACTGTCAAACGTATCAACCGTGTCAACCTGGAAAACGGTTCCGGGAGGGTTCGGATCTGCAGTTGAAGACGTAGCGCTTAACGTGACGTCGGATGAAGGGAATAACGCAAAGTCGATTGGCGAAAGGACGGACAAACCGCTGGCAAACACCGTGACGGGCTGTTCACCTGAGTTGTTGAACTCGTCGATCTCCGAATACTGGTCAGAGAGATCTGCCCGTACCTGAATTTGATTCAAACCAACTGAGACATCCGCAATATCTACTCGAAATTGTTGGGTCGTGCTGCTGCTAAACGGTGGGAGTTTTCGTTCAACCGTAAGCGACGTGCTGTTCGGCAACGTATGCGTTAACTGGATGGTTAGCGTATCGGTGACGGTCAGGCCAACGTTACGGATCGAGACATCAATGCTGAGCTCACGATCTGCCGGTACCGGCGCTTGTGGCGAAATGCGGATGTCCGCGTCCTCGATTCGGAAGTCCGGCTTGGCCGGCAACGAAATTTGTGTGGCAGGGTCTCCAATCAGGCCGTATTGAAGGAGGTGCTTGACCGAAATCGGATCGTTGTACTTACTGTTGTAGCGTTCCTTTGCCACGCGCATGGCATCACCGAGTACGCGCAACGTGTCACCGAAGACTGCTTGATGTACTTCGTCGCTGATGCGTGACGAAGCGCCGATTGTTCCGGACGAAGACGCACCCCAGTGTGCGATACTTCCGCTTGTACTTTCGACAACCAATTGTTCGCTAAACGAAAGAATATCTGATTCGCTGCCGTTACCTGTTGCATAGTCTCCGGTAAAGCAACCAAGGGAAAGGACAATGGGAAGACGGTCCGCATTGTTGTACTGGGGTGGTGGATCAGTTACAATTTCCCAGGTTTGCGTCGCGGAATGACCGAAGTACACTTCCCATGAGGCACCAATCTTCAGGGCTGCCTGCAGGGAATCCTTAAAGGTGGGGTCAAGTACAGACGTAGACGTCTTGAAGAAGTGCAGCGTGTCCATCCCCATCGGGTCGTCTGCCGTTATCCCGCTCCACTGCAGTGCAGACTGCTGAAGACGCGTTCGCTCGGAAGGCGTAAAACCACCCGCAAGGAATAGGGCGCGTTTCTGCCACGTTGATATTGGCTGCGATTCGTAGTTCTGGATCTTGCTAACGAAGATGTTTCCGTTATCGTTGGTACGAATCGGGATGCGCCCTATCGCAATCGACTCGCTGTAGTCACTCAGTCCGTTGTTCTGCATTCCAAACCACGAGTCGGAAACGGTGTGCCCAAACGAAGGCACTTGCCATTCGGGAATTGGGCGGGTTCGGTTTGCATAAAGAGCGTCACCCCAAAGTGCGAGGTATTCAAGTGGCGTCGACCATTCTTCCGAAGCATGGCGTACAAACCGCCGGATGGCATTCGGTGTTGGTCGGCCGTAGTCAAATTCGTCGAAAACATCCTGCACGTTGATAACGAGTGTCGTGTGGGCGCCGCCGGATGCTGAAGCGCGATGTGTCGCCATGTTGTTTGCGCTTGCCATCAGGCTCGGTGCAGCGATAATGACATAGTCAGCGCTGCTGGTGCCATCGATCAGGCTACTGCCGATATCCCCGAAAATTCTGACTGGTGTCTTAAAGCTGCCCGGATCAAAAACCCAAAGTGATGGAGCGATGGCTTGGGCGGCAAGCTGAAACGAGGCCGTGTCGTCCGGTGCACTCAGGTTAAAGGCCTCTCCCGTTGTTACGTTTAGAGCGCGGGCTGAAGGGGACAATCCTACCACTTCATAAGAAAATGGTCCCTCTTGTCGACCTACCAATTGGGTTGATCCGTTTAGGAGCCGTGCACTTCGTACAAATGAAACATCGATCCAATCCAACAATACGTTGTTGGGTGTCCCGGACCCAAATTCATTGTTTGATTCGACGGTAACCGAAAGCACGTCCCCTGGCGGCAGGTCGCTCTGAGCGATCGACGCAGATATTTCCCGAAACCCGATCCCGCTCCAGTTATCCGAGGCGACTGTCGAAAGTGTCGGCGTGCCGTTATCGTCGAGCAGAACGCGCAGATTAACCAGGTGTTGAGAGACCGTTTCACTGGCAACGAGTGCTGTGACGATCACCGAATCGGCAGTTGATGACGTCCGGTCATTCAG
>CBDTVC010000677.1:0-2398 GCA_965363925.1 uncultured bacterium
TTTCGCGCTACTGTCCGTCCTCTTGGTGCTCCAGGACCGCCTTGAGCTGATTTGGGATAGGTTGCAACTTCCCGGGTTTTTAAGCGGCTCCAATCTTTTCATCGGCATCGCGGTCTTAATAGCTGGTGGAATTGCCTTGGTCATTTTTCTTCGTCGCGTTGGAAAAGCTTCGAAAAACGGCAGGCTAAGACGGCTTCTTTCTTCCTTTTCGGACGGCCTTCAAACCCTTGTCAAGTCGGGGCGGACGGGTTCAATTCTCATCTCGACGGTCGCAATGTGGATCTGCTACTTGTACATGGCCTACATCCCGTTGAAGATGCTTGGGATGACGACGGCCTTCGATCTCGGGCTCCTGGATGCGTGGAGTCTAATGAACATTGGCGCACTTGGAGTGGTTGTCCCGGCTCCAGGAGGAACGGGAACGTATCACTACATAACTCAATTGTCGCTAACGAGTCTCTGGGACGTGCCTTCAGACGCAGCGGCAGCGTATGCCATCATGACGCACGCGATACAGATGTTGCTCTACGTTACAGCGGGCTTTGTGTCGCTTGTTGGGCTTGGAATCGGCGTCGGGAGCATCCTTTCTTCGGGTCGCTCAGCAAAACAGTAGTCCTTCGGCGGCCGTAAACGGCTCATTTGCGCCGATTCAGCGCCTTTCGGCCATTTCCTTCCAATTCGGAAGCGCCCAACAACTCGTCGCCTGCAGATTACCACTCGTCAACAAGATCTGACGGTTCAGGGCATAAATCCTGTGTTGTTATTGGGGGCAGATTACTTTCATTCCGAACAAAGAGTGGCGCAGCAGTCAGTCGCAGCGTCCTTCTACGAACAACATCGCAGCACGAGTAGCTTCGCTAGAAGAGAATCATCGCCTGGAAAGCAGCATCGCGAAGCGAAAGAAGAGTGACCCACAAGAGTAATCACGAATCCATCTACAGAAGCCATGCAATTACTTCCTAACGAGATGGGCAATCCCCTCGAGGGCCTGATTCCAGATGACCTGTACGAGATTCTCGAACAACATCAGCTGTTGTCGGAAAAGGGTGTGCGGGATTACCAGATAAGACAAAAATTTCGAACCTTCCGCTCGCGCAATGTGCCTGCCTACGACGCGATTGAGAATCTTCGTGACGAATATCCGTATCTGCAATTCGATACGATCCGTAAAATTGTGTATAAATTGAACGGTAGGCGATAGCGTTTCGGCGTTTGTTCTTTTGCCTATTCTTAGAGAATGAAATCCGGCGAAGACGAATGTCTTTGAGCACCTGTGCCATTCGATCGATTGATTGATTTAGAAACCTACCGCGCCAGTCAGGTTCATTACGCCTAGTATGCGTTCGCGGTCAAATGTCAAAAAAATGGGACGCTACTCGCTGAGTGCGTCCCATTTTTTGTGAAGCCTATCTTCGGCAACAACAACCCCTGTATTCGAACAGCAGGCGTTGCTTCCCAGGAAAACCAGGGAGATTCAGGAAAAGCGCCCGCGTGCCGTTTCGTACAGAAGGATCCCCGCCGCGACGCTAACATTCAAAGAATCAATTGAGGGGTCAATCTTGATTGAAACAAGGTAGTCACATTGATCCGAGAGCTTTTGCCGAATACCTCCCCCTTCGCTCCCGAGCACGACGACTACCGGACGCGCCCAGTCAACACCATTAGCCTCGAACTCAGCCTCGCTATCTGATCCGAAAAGCCAGAAGCCTCGCTCCTTTAGTTCCTCAAATAGCTGTGATGGATTGCCGACTCGGCATACCGGAATCCGCAGAGCCGCACCCGCACTGGATTTTACGACGACTGCATTTAATGGCGCAGAGTCGACTGAAGGAATCAGAATGGCTGAGGCACCAAAAGCCAGAGCTGATCGGATGATCGCTCCAAAGTTGTGCGGGTCCGTTACGCGATCAATAAACACCAGGCGCGGATTGAGCTTTGTTAACTCGTCTCGGTCTGATGGAAAGGCCTTTAATACGTCGTAAACGTCCGTGTAGGCAATAGCCGACGTCGTCGCCGCTACTCCTTGGTGGTTGACTTGTCCGACAAGTCGGTCAATCTTCGCTTTCGGCACAAACTGAACAGGAATACTTGCCTGGTTTGCCGCCCGGTGAATAGCCGAAATTGCCTCTCCGCTTGTCCCGCGTTGCAGGTACAGCTTCTCGATGGGGACCTCCCCGTCTGCTATTGCGTCCATCACAGGGTTGCGCCCGTACAGGACGGCCAAACCCTCGTCGTCTTTCTGCTTGTTCATTCAGATTGTCTTTTGTGGCGGATAGTTGGTTGCTCTCCAGGTGAGGTCGTGTACTACGGATTCGTCGGGGGTACCCCTACATGTCGATCAGGACGCAGTTAGTATTTAGGCGTACCAGTTTGCACCAATAAACCTGGGTTAAACGAG
>CBDTVC010000678.1:0-2394 GCA_965363925.1 uncultured bacterium
GCCGAGAGATAGTGATTGCCAAGTGTATGCAAAACGGCTTTGGAAAATCCCGTGCTTCCAGACGTAAAAACAACCGTTGCCGAGTCACTGAGGCGCCAGCAGCCCGACGCATTATCATCGCCACGAGGGCTAGGGGGCTCCCCAGCGGTCACTCCCTCCGTAGGCAGCGATTCCAATTCATCCAACGCAAAGCCTCGAACCCCAGATGGGAGTATTATCTGATCGCCCGTCGTTATATGGACAGCTGGCCCCAGAAGGTCAACTTGACTGGCCAAAATCTTGGATGGAATTCGGGTATTCAGTAGACACGCAATCGCGCCGAGCCTAATGAGTGCAAAAATCGCAACGAGCGACGTTACGCTGTTGTCCGTGAATACGGTCGCCCGATCACCTCTGTCAAGGCCTGAGGACACGAGAAATGCCTCGGCCGCAACGACTCGTCTGTCCAGTTCTAGATAGGTGACGGGCGCGTTTCCCACGCGTACTGCAACCCGATCCGGGAACGACTTGGCGCCCTTTCGAATCGGACACGATACCACGGCTAAATCTTCTTTCACACTTCAACCTCCAATCTGCACGGTTGCTCACCGACTAGGTCACATCAACACTGTGTACCAGGTCCAGCATGTCCCAGTTAAGTCGGACGTCTGTGAGACCACCATTAACAACCGAATATGCACCAGAGACAGACCGGAGCTGCGGCGTTGTCACGTCTCTGGCAAACCAGTCAGCTGTGGCGAGGCCAGCAACCACGTCCGGCATCTCTTTAGCCGCGTACTTAACGAGTGAATACAACCCAACTCCCGATTCAAACGATGAACTGATGACCGAGGGAATGCCCAGCCCGCGAGCAACGAGCAGGTTGGCCTCAGTACGCACAAAGCCTAACAGCGTCGGTTTGACGACAATCGCTGCCACAAAGCTAGGGTCGACTAACGTTGTCCAATCCGGATGATCCCGTACAGATTCATCCAGCGCGACTGAAAAACCTGATTCATTCGCAAATGCCTCAAGATCAAAGGGATTCCTTACCGGTTCCTCAAAATATTCGACACATGAATCGGAAACGTTATTGCTCCGCAAAATGGAGCGGAGCGTCTTGGCAAATTTCAGCGCTTCCTCGATCGTCCACCTCCTGTTCGCGTCGAGCCTTAGACG
Organism: uncultured bacterium; assembly: GCA_965363925.1. Classification (GTDB taxonomy): domain Bacteria; phylum Bacteroidota; class Rhodothermia; order Rhodothermales; family JABDKH01; genus JAGQWL01. Next base: position 1,159 of record CBDTVC010000678.1, read on the forward strand.
GATCGGATTTCGCCGACTTGATGATTGTGCCAATGGAACCCCCGAAAATGCAGTCTCTGTTGTAGACACCAGAGTCGTCGAATACGCTTCCCCCCCGGCAAGTACTACTTCTCGGCCACTGGCAAGCAAATTCCCGACAATAACCGCGTCGTCTTCGGGAGTTCCAGCGCCCACTTTCACTTTCAGAGTTGCGAAACCGCGTGCGAGCAAGTCTCGAAATCGCGCCGGACTCTCCCCGTCCGCCGAGAGCAATCCATTCAATCTTATCGTGGTCTTATCGGATTTGTTCGGGACTGCATTCCCGCCATGATCAACCGACGTTCCCACACCCACTAACTCCCTAAGCAGGGATTGATACGCGAACTCGACAGAGGGACTGTTTGTGGTCGGTTCTCGATTACCAGCGAGGTCTTTTATAAGGGCTATCAGTTCAGATTGTGCTTCTTCGCTTGACTCATGGCTGAAGCCCGGCAGCGGGGCCGCCTCAGAGACGATCGTTGTGTCGTCGCGACACTCAGCCAGCAAAAGAAAACCCTGTCGGCTGAGAATCCCGTTCGCACCAGGGAGCGGCCGAGACAACGGCGCATCGTATCGGAAAACCGAAAGGCGACGCACCTTTTCCATTGCAGTCCGATGGTAAGCCGAGTCAATCATGAAGACGTCGTTCTTTGCCGGAGGTTTAGGCGACGAGCAGGCCAAGGGAAAACAAAATACTGTACACGATCAGCACCTTACCGGTATTTGCCAATAGCGTATTCAGCTCTTCTCCGTCCCGCGAGCGCACCAGCTTTCCAACCATGGGAAAGGCAGGGATTAGAATCACAGAGGCGAGAATTAGGTAGGGCGAATACCCAAACCCAACTACGAGGAGTAGCGGAATGAGGCCAGCTATTGTTAGACAGATTGCGTATTGGAGAACCCCATACGTCCGTCCGAATCGCACTACAAGCGTTCTTCTACCGGCGACACTGTCTTGTTGTATATCGCGGACGTTATTGACGGCGAGCAGGCAAGCCGCCAGCAGGCCGGGCGCTAGACCCGCAACCAGGATCGGCGTCGATATCTGTAGCGACTGCACGTAGTATGTCCCGCCAACGGCAATCGGCCCAAAGAACAGCAAAGCAGAAAGATCTGCGATTCCGAAGGACGAAAGTGAAAAGCGCGACGTCGAATAGAGGAAACCGAACAGGATTGCCAGGAACCCGATCGCGACGATCGGTATGCCGCCACGCAGCA
>CBDTVC010000679.1:0-2391 GCA_965363925.1 uncultured bacterium
GGAAGGCGATGCTAGAAAGGATCTATATGCAGTTTGGGATCCGAATGAAAATGAGACCTGGCGCGAATACATAAGCGCCATAAAAGGCGTAAACCCTGGGAAGTCGAATTGATTCGTGCCGTACTCTCAATATTGCTACTGCTAGCTGTGCTCCCGGCTAACGCCGATACTGAAATTCATAAGTGTGTGGATGCGGACGGTAACGTCGCGTATCAACAAACTCCGTGTCCCGTGGTTAAAGAAGAGACGCCGGAAGTCGTTGAGCAAGCGGAGCAACCGCCACAAGCACTCGTCGCGAGTAATCTAACGCACGAAGAAATTGAAGCTTGCAAAGATCCACTACGGGATGCGATTGATGAAGTCGAAGCAGAAATGCTTCGCGGTTTTTCGCCTGAAGAGGGCGAGGAGTTTAAAGTGAAACTCCGCACGCTCACACAAGAAATGCGAGCGTGCGGATAACAGTAACTCTGTTAGTAGCTCATGCTGGCGCGATACTGTCCCACCACCATGGTGTGTCCCTCTACCATCTCGTCCCATTTGGAGAACAGGCCAGTTCTTTCGCCCTCACTCATATGGCTGAACGCCCCGTCCGCATCAAACTCAGCCCAGTTAGCCACTTCCGAGGCAAGGGTGCAGATGTTGACGTCGCCGCCTTGGCTCGTATGGCTAAACCGAACGCCTTGAGCGCCACCTGCGACCAAAGCAGGACGTAATGCGTCCTCTAGCCAGGTATGAAATGCGTCGCCCTGACCTTGCTTAAGCTTGAATTGGCGAACAACTAACAGATTGCGTTCCGCCTCTTCGTCCCGAGGAATCATGAGTTTCTTGTGAATTCTCGATTCCCGCTGAGTTCTTGAAGAGATTGTCTTGCCGATCGCATCCACCCAATCAGCTTGCGCTTCGCCTAATCCCCCAATGCCGTCGCCCGCTTCATCCATGCCGCTGTGATCAACGTATGCAGAAACGATATGGTAGGTATCCAAGGAGCCACGGACCTCCTCGTAAACAGCGCGATGCCCGTTCCCAGCTTCTTTTTGAGCGGCCGCTAACTGTTCTTGTAGCGCAACCCATTCCGCACCACCGTCGGTATTGGTGTGGACGGTCCGAACCAGAAAGAAATTTGATCCAGTTGGGATAAGTTTAGTAGAGGAAATCGATATATCTATCCATTATCGGGGGAAGTCCAAATTCTTCTACTTCTCAGCGAAACAATAGAACAACCCGTCCCCGCCGCTGGCCTGCAGATTTTCCTGAGTACAGCCGCGAGATGGGTGTGCGTTATTCCACGGGCTTCCCGGTGTGATGAATCGGAAGCGGTCGTGATGCCCAACAATGGCCTTGCCATCGCTGTTACTAGTCCAGTTGCCACAGGTCAAGTCTTCGTCGCCATCTGCCGCAGTACCGTCGAGGTCGGTACCGGTCAGTACGTCATGTCGATTCGGTTCATCGCCATTGGCCCCGGAATTGACCTTTTCGCCGTTCTCATCCAGTGAATTCTCGTAGTGCAGGTTCGCGTTGTTGTACATCAGGTCGTCAAGATTGGCTGCCATGACTACACCATTGGCATTGGCCCACGGACCGGCACCGATTCGATCACGTGCATCAACAGCGGGTTCCGAGTCTGTTGCCTGGGTGCTGAGGTAAGCACGCCACGTCCGATGACCGGCATCAGCATGCGCTGCCAGCGCCTGGCAATGCGCGTCGGCACCTTCAAGCCCACCTAGGTTGCCGCCGTCACCAACGCCAACACTAGTCACAAAAAAGCCCATCTCCATAGGTTCTTCTGGCGCTGTTTGTCCCTGAGCTGCCGCTATCTGTGGTGTTGCTAGAGCAGAGATCAAAACGACGGTTGAGATAAGAGAGAATTTTTTGCAGTTGGTGCCTTTCATAAATGTTTCCTCTGGTGACGTGCAAAGTTAAACTTGAAGCCTGAATAACCTATCACATTGCATCGTTATGAATACGCGGCTCCTGATTATTCTCGTTCTACTCTTTCCAATCGCCATATGTAGCGCTGAAGAAACAGAGATTCAAGGCAGCTACTTCGCTTTGATCGTTAGTGATGTCGACGGATCCAGCAGTTGGTATCAGGCGGTACTTGGCCTGGAAGAAGCATCACGCTCCACGGAAGACGGGAGCTACGACATTATCAACCTCGTTGGCCCCGGTATTTTTGTCGAGCTGTTGCAACTCCCACACGCGGGTGAGCGACCTGGTGGACAGACACAGGGCCCCTTCAAGGTCGGCATGTTGGTCGCCGACATGGATCGGTTCGCAGCAACATTGCCCGCGGCCGTCTCTCCGCCGAACATAGTTTTTGACCGAGAGAATAATCTGCTGGTTTTGCAGCTTCGCGACCCGGACAACAACACCGTGCAAATAATGCAGGTG
>CBDTVC010000680.1:0-2377 GCA_965363925.1 uncultured bacterium
TGAAAATGCCTACGATTTGTACCGCATCGCGCATGAAGCAGGCGTCAAGCACGGTGTAGTCCAGGACAAACTGTGGCTGCCCGGAATGATGAAAATCAAGAAGCTGATTCAAGACGGTTTCTTCGGGCGGATTTTGTCCGTTCGAGGTGAATTTGGATACTGGGTGTTCGAGGGAGACCGCGTTAAAGCCCAACGACCGTCGTGGAATTATCGGACTGAAGATGGCGGCGGAATCATCATCGATATGCTCTGCCATTGGCGCTACGTCCTCGATAATATCTTTGGCGAAGTCAAAGCGGCGTCGTGCCTCGGGGCGACACACATTCCGAAACGATGGGATGAAAACGACAAGCCTTACGATTGCACAGCGGATGACTCGGCCTACGCAACGTTTCAACTTGAAGGAGACATCATCGCGCATTTCAATTCTTCATGGACCGTCCGAGTGCGACGCGACGACCTGTTGACGCTGCAGATCGATGGCACGGAAGGAAGCGCCGTCGCCGGCCTTAGAGAAGTATGGACGCAGTCTTATGCGGACACTCCGAAACCTGTTTGGAATCCAGACATCACTCAGCCGATTGATTTCTTCAACAGCTGGAATAAGGTCGATGACGGAATCAACTACGACAACGCTTTTAAGGCTCAATGGGAGCTGTTTCTGAAGCACGTTGTGGATGGTGATCCGTTCAGATACGATCTACTTGAAGGTGCCAAAGGTGTTCAGCTCGCGGAGGCTGGCGTTGATTCGTGGAATAAGCGCTGCTGGGTTGACATTCCGAAACTGGAGCGCCTCACGTAAGGCAGTGCGCTTCGCAGTTCATCCTGCTGGAGTGAACGGGCAAGTCTGGGATCGCGCTAGGTTACTCTATGAATCGCCGTGGATTGAGTTTCTTTCTTTTAGCAGTTGGCAGTTAGCAGTCGGGGTTGCTCGAAGGAGTCCGCAACTAAACGAACAGATCAAATAGGGAAGTCGTGACCACAACCAGAAAACTTGCCGTCGTTACCGGCGGGGCCAGAGGGATTGGACTGGGTATCGCACAATCGCTTGCGTCGGAGGGTTACGCGTTAGCGATATGTGGCCGGAGCTCTATCGATCGCGTTCAAGATCCAATCGATCAATTGCGGGCGTTGGCGACGGATTCGGTTGAGTACTTTCAGGCGGACATTGGTTCCTCGACTGACCGCAAGGCGCTGGTTGAAAGTGTTTCGAATTCGCTCGGCCCCATTCACGTGCTTGTCAACAACGCTGGAGTTGCACCAGACGAACGGGTGGACATCCTGGAGGCTTCCGAAGCCAGCTTCGATCGCGTCCTAGGTATCAATCTGCGCGGCCCCTATTTCCTTACCCAAGCCGTTGCTAATCGAATGATCGCTGATAATGCGCCTGCAGATCCGCGGTCAATTGTTACAATTACGTCCATCTCTGCGACGGTTGCCTCGCCGAGTCGTGGAGAGTATTGCATCTCGAAGGCGGGGCTGGCAATGATGTCCAGCCTTTTTGCAGTCCGCCTCGCCGAGTTTGGAATTAATGTATTTGAAGTTAGACCGGGTGTCATCAAGACAGACATGACGTCGGGAGTCGTCAGTAAATACGACAAGCTCATCGAAGATGGGCTTACCCTTCAAGGACGATGGGGTTATCCAGAAGACGTTGGGAAAGCCACCGCTGCACTCGTTCGTGGTGATTTGCCGTACTCGACCGGCCAGGTGATCATGGTGGATGGCGGGATGCTCGTTGATCGCTTATAGCCTGTGAATGTCTGGATACATGAACAATGTGGACGGACAATTGGCTGCACCAAAACACAGCTTCACGAAAACACAGTAACACAATCAATGCAACTATCTGACTCGCAAGTCAAACAGTACTGGGACAAAGGGTACCTGATCGTTTCCGATTTATTGACCGCGGAAGAAGCCGACTCGTTTGTCGCGTACGAGAATGAACCAAAGCCGGACGATTGGCGATCGAATTTGCGGCATCACGCGGACAATGATCGATGGGCCTACCTTGCAAAACATCCGAACGTGACTTCCATCGCGCAGCAATTGTTGGACGGTGCGCGTCCGATGATTGTCCAGTCAATGTATTTGGAGAAGAAACCCGCCGGCGCGGAAGATGTTGGCGGTTCCGGAATTGCATTGCACCAGGACTTGCACTACCTGCCGTGTGAGCCGGACGGCCTGATGGCGTGCTGGATTGCTTTGAGCGATACGGACGGCGACAACGGTGGCCTTTGCGTTGTGCCGGCTAGCAATCAGCGGGGTGACCTCTACGAAACCAGCCGTGCAAACAACCTGGTTGACCACGACTCGTGGGAGTTCGAGTATGACATGCGAGACCAGCAAGGAAAAGCCTGGAAACAGAAAATGT
>CBDTVC010000681.1:0-2363 GCA_965363925.1 uncultured bacterium
ATGGTGCCGGTAAAACGAATTTGCTGGAATCGATTCACTACTTGTGTCTTACAAAGAGTTTCCTGACTTCGAACGATCGCTATGCAGTGCGGAATGGCTGTGAATTTTTTGATATCGAAGCGACGTTCGAGACCGACACATTAAGCGAAGGGAATCACGCGCCCTCATCCGCAGACAGCTCAACTGTTCGCTTAACCTGCGTTCCAAAGGAAGGCAAAAAGCTATTTGTCAACGGAGCCCCGGTTGAACGGATGGCCGAGATAATCGGTCAGTATCCGATTGTAATACATTCCCCAGAAGATTATGTGCTGACAAGTGATGGGCCGGATCAGAGACGTCGGTTCCTGAACAATGTGCTCAGCCAATCACGTCCAATTTACCTGGCGGACCTGATGAAATATCGCCGGACATTGCGGCAACGAAATGCCCTTCTTGCCCGACGTGCAAATCTTGGTACGCTTGAGTCCTGGACAGAAGAACTTGTGGCAACGGGTGCCCGACTAATCCTGGCGCGACGAGAGTTCATTAATCATTTTGCGACGTTCCTTTCGCAAGCCTACAACCAATTGGCAGAGATTGCAGAAGAGCCAACTATTGAATACCGAACTGTTGACCGCGAAAAACCAGGAAAAACGGTTGAGGAAATCGCAGATTTTATGCGACATCGAATTGACAAGTCCAAACAACTGGAATTGGAGAGAGGGCGGACGCTGATTGGTCCGCACCACGATGAGTTGACGTTTCGACTAAATGGACTAGAGGTCAGACGTTATGGATCGCAGGGCCAGCACCGGACGTTCGTTATGGCTCTCAAGATCGGACAATACTTCTACCTCCGGGACCGGCTAGACGTGTTGCCCGTGATGTTGCTTGATGACGCGTTTGCACATCTTGACGACCGGCGGACAATCGGATTCTTGCAGCTGTTGGGGTCAGACGCGGTCGGACAAACAATTATCACGGCTGCGTCTAATCACTACTTTGACAAGAGGGTCGATCCATCGCAGTCCGGCAACCGTTTCTTTACCGTGGAAAACGGTACAGTGCGCGACGCGCCAATCGCTTAACTTTCTTAGCTAGTCCGCAAACGATACCGAAGATCCACAAGCAAAATTAGTACGAGATTATGGTTAATTCATTTGCCAATCCATTGCCCGTTCGACACCGAAGCGTTACCACTCTGTTATTGCTGATAATGGCAATTGGTGTTTCCGCCTGCGTTGTTCAGCGGAACCCTGTTACTGGCAAGAAGCGGGCGTATGGTTACTCGTGGCAGCAGGAGCTGCAGATCGGCAAGGAGGCGGATCCGCAAGTCGTTGCTCAGTACGGATTGTACGATGATCCCGATATGACGGCCTACGTTAACCGGATTGGTCAAACAGTTGTCGCTGAGTCACATCTCCGTCGGCCCGATACGCCACAAGAATTTCGAGACGCGCCGATAACTTTTCGAGTATTGGATTCTCCGGTTGTCAATGCGTTCGCGTTGCCGGGCGGATACATCTACGTTACCCGTGGACTGATGGCGCATGTGCAAAACGAAGCCCAACTTGCGGTCGTGCTCGGGCACGAGGTTGGGCATGTTGCGGCGAGGCACGGCTCAAAGCAGGCATTCCAACAACAGCTTGGTCAGCTAGGTCTGTTTGGGGCTGCGATTGGCGGAGAACTATTGGGTCTGCCGGGAGGCGAAATTCTTAACTCAGGTAGCACGATTGCAGGACTCTTGTTCCTACGCTATAGCCGAGACGATGAACGCGAATCGGACAATCTCGGCGTTGAGTACGCTTCGATGAGCCGCTACCGTTCAGAAGAAGGATCAAAATTCTTTACCACGCTAAAACGTCTGGGCGAGGCTTCGGGGCAATCAATACCGAGCTTTTACTCGAGCCATCCGGATCCTGGTGAGCGTGAACAGACCATCATTCAGCTTGCTAACAAGTGGGAGGAAACACTCCCCATGGACATCCTCGGTGTTGACGAGCACCTGGCTATCATTGATGGAATTGTCCTGGGCGAAGATCCTCGGCAGGGGTTTACAGAGGGAAACGTTTTTTATCATCCGGAGCTTCGGTTCATGTTTCCTGTTCCACGTGATTGGAATGTCATCAATCAGCCGAGCCAGGTGGCTATCGTGAACAAGGATCAATCTGCGGTAATGATTATGACCCTTGCGCAAGGTGTTGCTAATGCACGTGAAGCCGCAACGAAATTCGGGCAGCAGGAGGGTCTTAAAGTCGTGGAGCAGGGTCAAAGCTCAGGAGGCTATTTACCAGCCTGGGTAGTAGTGGTAGATGCCCAACAGCAAAATGGCGCCGTTGTCCGAGCCGTTGCGCACTTCATTGATTATGGCGGCAATGTGTATC
>CBDTVC010000682.1:0-2352 GCA_965363925.1 uncultured bacterium
ACGATTCGATCTTTCGCAGGTAGTATGGCACGTCCGAAGCATTGGAGGTGCTGAAAACTTCCACCGGTTCCGAGAAACGGAGCCAGGAACGGGATTGCTCGTCGTGCAGGAGTACGACTGGCGACATTGAGCCGGTGGACGATTGGATTGCGAGTGAGGTACGCTTAAAAGTTACGAAATGCGCAATGGTTGCATGAAGCTATGATTGCTTGATGCGATTTTCTGATGTGATTTTCTGTGGTCTGTACTTGTTGACTTTTGTTCTTTTTGCACCTTGAGTCCGAAGCGGTAAGTTTCCGCTACCGCGCGGAGAGCTGTGAGCGTTTACACAGAATGTTCGGTGTGACCCGCGGCGGAGCGTCTGCTCCAAACCATGGCCCAGCGCATTCCTGACTCACCACTAATCACATTGTCGATGTTTACCGTTGCAACCTGGAACGTCAACTCAATCAAGGCCCGCCACGATCGAGTGTTGAACTGGCTCCAGAACGTCTCTCCGGATGTAGTTTGTCTTCAGGAGCTCAAGGTTACTGATGAAGCTTTTCCAACCGATGCAATCGAAGCACTTGGATACACGACAGCAGTCTTCGGACAAAAGACCTGGAACGGCGTTGCAATCCTGAGCCGTCACGAAATCACTCAGGTGCAGAGAGGGATGTCGGACGACGTTGATGACCCACAGTCTCGGGTGATTTCTTGTCGAATCGCCGGCATTGATGTGATCGGGGTTTACGTGCCGAATGGCAAGGCTGTAGGGTCAGATAGTTGGGACTACAAAATGGACTGGATGACCCGACTACATGCGCACATTGATCGCGAGTTTGATCATGGCGGCGAAGTACTGCTGTGTGGCGACATCAACATTGCCCCAGACGACAGCGACGTCGCGTTTCCGAACCGCTGGCGTGATTCCGTTCTCTGCGATCCAGAGGGTCGTAAGAGGCTGGAACAGATCCTGGACTGGGGAATGATCGATCTCATGCGTGAACATCACGAAGGGCCAGGCCCGTTCTCGTGGTGGGACTACCGTCGACTGGCTTTTCCAAAGGGAGACGGCGTACGCATTGATCACGTTTTCGGGACGGAATTAATGGCTGAGCGCTGCGTAGACGTTTACGTCGACCGGGAAGAACGAAAAGGCGAAAAACCCTCTGACCATGCGCCGGTCATTGCAGTGTTTCAGTCCTGAGCGCTAGTGACTTGACTATACAAAGGAGCCCCGGATCGTAGCGCTACGACGCGGGGCTCTTTGGTATCGTAACATCCGACAGAAAACTTGCAGTGGGTATGTACCGCAGAGTCAACCTATCGATTGCCGTTTCGAATCGTTGTCCTAGTTAAACCCTTCGCCAGAAACAGCAGGCGGCGCGTCCTGATTTGCCACCTGCCACGCCGTTGCAAAGATCATCTGGCCAATATCTGCCATGCGGTCGTAGTCGATCTTGTTGGGTTCATCACCGACGCGATGGTAATCTTCGTGCGTTCCCGTAAAGAAGAAGATGAACGGGATGTTGTGCTTGCCAAAATTCCAGTGGTCAGAGCGCGCATAAAATCGGTTCGGATCTTCTTTCGAATTGAATCGCTCGTGCAAAACCAGATTTGTGCCGGCAACCTCGTTGGCTTTGGCGTTGACGTCGTGTAGTTCCTGCGAAATCAGTTTGGAACCAATGATGTAAACATAGTTCTGCTCAGCATCAGGATGCGTCGGATCGTGCCTGCCAACCATGTCGATGTTCAGGTTCGTCACGGTTTTCTCCAGCGGCATTAGAGGCTCCATATCGGAATAATAGGCCGACCCGAGTAGTCCTTTTTCTTCGCCTGCAACATTCAGGAAGAGAACTGAGCGACGTGGTCCATAGCCGTCGTCTTTCGCCTTCTGGAAGGCCTCGGCAATTTCAAGAATCGTGACGGTTCCTGAACCGTCGTCATCTGCACCGTTGTTGATTATATCGCCATCGCCAGATCCGATTCCAATGTGATCGTAATGCGAAGACAACACAACCACTTCGTCCTTCAAGTCTGTGCCTTCCACAATCGCAGCAACGTTTGCACTCATCAACTCGCGAGGAGTGGATTCGAAGCTACTTGAAACTTGCACACCGTCGACTACAAACGCCGTCGGCTTAAGTGACGCATTGATTTGCTTCTGCAGCGACTGTACAGTCTTGCCTGAGCCTTCGAGAAGCTTGTTGGCAAACTCGGCAGAGACGGCATACATCGGAGGCCGCTGGCGGCGATTAGACGTGCCGTCCGGTTTCGTCAGGGATAGGCCGCCCACGTCGTTGATCGAAGCAGCTTTTTTTGTTGCTGCATCTTTGATGGATTCGGTTGAACGCGGACTCAAATCCGAAA
>CBDTVC010000683.1:0-2337 GCA_965363925.1 uncultured bacterium
GCTTCGGTCGTCCCGGCCACATCACCCTTTCGAATTGCGAACTCAGCACGGGCGAGCAGTAGGTTAGAAAGCTCTGAATACGAAGCGATGAACTCCTTTATTTCAGGTTCCGCGGGAGGCACAAAGCGCCCATCCGGAGAAAAGTAAGCCGCCATTCGTCCAGCAGGAATTCCAACTACGTCGGAGTCTAGCTCGTTGTCCTGAGCGATCACGGATGCAGCTGAAAAACACGCTACCAAGACGAACAAGCAGAACCGTCCGGCCGCAGCGTACCTTCTCGAATACTGGATTTCGTGTTTTACAGTACGCGCCAACATGGTCGTAGCATTGTTCACAAAGTCATTGAAGTACGTCATGGCCATCGCCCCGCGATCGGGTTAGTTTCTACTGTTCAACAGCTAAGTTGAGCATGACGGCCGTCAGATCCAATTCGGACCAAAAACATGCCCGCCTGAAGTGAGGCTGCCGGATATTGGCACTGCACGGAGCGGGGCACCTTGCCAGGGAATTGGACCTTTTCAAACGTACAGCACGTCACACGACAATTGACTCGCCAGAAGCCCGGAATCCCATCCTCCCATTTTCGCATCCTCCCATCCTCCGCCCTTCAGCATTCGTTTCATGAAAATTATCTCCTCGTCACTGTTCTGGACCATTGCTCTTGTACCCGGCCTGTTGTCCTTCCATGGCGATCTCGCCACTAATTCAGTTGGTACACGTGGGACACCAGCCTCGGGTGAACTACACCAATCTCGTCACGAGTTCTTTGTGGCGACCACTGGATCGGATGATTCGGACGGATCACGACAACAACCGTTCGCCACACTAAACCGGGCTCGCACAGCCGTACGATACGCGCTTTCGTCGACGGCAAAACCAATCGGCTCCGTTACCGTCTGGATTCGTGCTGGCGTTTATGAACTCAAGGAGTCATTTACGTTAGAGCGCCAGGATTCCGGTAGCGGAGAAGACCGTCGAGTCATTTATAGTGGCTACGATAACGAACAGGTTCGATTAATCGGCGGACGCATTCTGTCGGGCGATGCGTCCAACCCCATTTCGGATTCTCAGATTCTGGACCGCCTTCCGACCGCCGAAGCAAAGCGAAGTGTCGTGCAGTTCGATCTCGACAGAGCCGGCATCACGAACCTTGGCGAGTTGCAGCAACTGGGGCACGGGCAATCCGTTGAGCCTGCGCCGTTAGAGGCATTTGTGGATCGTGAACCCCTAACCCTGGCACGCTATCCAAACTCTGGCAGCATGCTCATCGGCCCTGTAATCGATTCCGGATCAGTGCCGCGGCATGGCGACTATTCTGAACGGGGCGCAACGTTTGAGTATACCGATGACCGCCACGAACGCTGGGCAAACGTCGAAGACGTCTGGTTACAAGGCACCTTTAAGTGGGGTTATGCAGATGACATGATTCCGATCAAATCGATTGACCCCAAAACAAAACGTGTCAAACTTGCGTCGCCGCACATGTACGGCGTTGACACAGGACAACCTTACAGACAGTACTATGCGCTCAACTTGCTCGAAGAACTCGATGCACCCGGCGAATACTATGTGGATCGGTCACGAGCACTGCTACTTGTCTGGCCGCCTGAAAAACTAGCAGTGACTACGCCCGATGACTCGGCGGCTCCTTTTGAGCTTGGCGTTTCCGTTGTCACTGAACCGTTGATCTCACTTCGCGAAGCATCGTTCGTGACCATCCGCAACATCACTCTCGAATTTGGTCGCGGAATTGGAATCTATATCGAAGGTGGAGAACGGAATGAGATTGACGGCGCGACCATTCGCAACATGGGAAACATCGGGATCATGACAGGGAAAGGGGCAGTCAAGACGGTCCCTGGAATTACGCACGAGGATTATGAGGGACTGCCCAAGTCGGGTGTTATTGGGAGTCTGATTTCACATCGATACCACAACACATCGTGGAATCGTAACTCCGGCAAAGGACATGCGGTCCGCAATTGTGATGTCTACAACACGGGCTCAGGCGGCATCCTGATTGGCGGTGGAGACCGAAGCACGTTACAGCCAGGCGATGCCATAGCCGAAAACAATCGGGTCTGGAATAATCAACGCCGCAATAAGTTTTTGTGGGCTGGAATCAACGTTGATGGTGTCGGTAACCGAATCGCGAATAATGAAGTCTTTGATTCGGATTTCCAGGCAATCATGGTCCACGGAAACGAACACATATTTGAATACAATCACATCCATCACATCGGGATGGATTCGGATGACACCTCTCCATGGTACACCGGACGGGACCCTAGCGGGCGTGGACACGTCGTCAGGTACAACTACTTTCACGACATCGGT
>CBDTVC010000684.1:0-2335 GCA_965363925.1 uncultured bacterium
TAGCTGCAGCAATGCTGATTGTGGGTTCGTCCAGTAGATTAACAGTGACAGGATCTTATATGCAGAACGCTCCCGTCTCGGTTCTAGTGTACAGCAGGCGCCTCTGATCAAACGAACGGAAAGGAATTGTATGTCAGAAACGTCGTCCTTGATAGTGTGGATGTGCTGGGGACCGGAGTTCCTTCGACAAGCGGTGCAAAGCGCTGCATTGGTCTCGCACTTGGACGCACATTGCTGTCTGATAACGGACGCAGAAACCGCGCGGCAATCGAGCCTTGGCGACTCGTTTGATGAAGTGGTAGTGGCAGACTTCATCGCGGAATCAGGCCATCTAAGGAAGACAGAAATCTGGCAGTGGCTTCCCAAAGGCTACGATGTGATTCTGTTTCTGGATGTTGACACTCGCGTGCTTGGGGATATTAGTCTTGGCTTCGAAAAAGCGCTGAAGTATGGTGTGGCGATCGCTCCAGCTGCTCACTATTGCCTGGACTATTTTTGGGGATTCGAACGGATCATGAAACTTGTTGGAGTCGAACCACGCGGCCAGTTGCAGTATAATTCGGGGGTGATTTTCTTCACACGAACAGACGAGGTTGAAGGACTGTTTGCGAAATGGAAAGACCTGGCGAGTGAGTATGGCGGAACGTTTGATCAACCGTACCTCACCTTGGCAATGGAGGTGTTGGATTTCCGACCGTACGTACTTTCGCCGAATTACAATTATCGGGGCATGTCAAATCCAATAATTGGAGACATCAGAATTTGGCATTCCTACGATAAGGTGCCGGCAGCTATCAACGCTGAGCCCGCCGCTTGGCCCATGCGTTCCGTCGGAAATGGCAAGTTTCACAGACCCGGATTCGTGCGGCGAAAAATGAAGCGATTTGTGAAGCGATTGATCCGGCGAAAGTGACAAACTGTGTGATGATGATAGTATACCGTTCTTCAACAGTACTCGTTCGGGATACTGGGGGCTTAATTGAATCCCACAATCGTATCCTGGACAAACTGGTTGTTTGTTGCCTCCATTCTTTTTGCCGCGCAGGCGGGAAAGCCTATCTGAAACAGTCCAACTCGGTCGGAGTCCTGAAATGAATTACGGAAAGATTCTAGAAGAAATACGGACCGAGGTACAACCGCATATCGGAGCCGGTCGTGTAGCCGACTACATCCCCGCACTAGCTGAAATAAAGCGCGATCATTTTGGTATGGCGGTAAATCTTTGCGATGGCAAGGTCTTTCAGGCTGGTGATAGCATGGTTCCATTTTCGATCCAGAGTATTTCCAAACTGTTTACGCTCACAATGGCAGTTCAGTTTGAGGGTGATGCACTGTGGGACCGGCTAGGACGCGAGCCTTCAGGAAGTGCGTTCAATTCGTTGGTCCAGCTTGAGTACGAGAACGGCATTCCGCGAAATCCATTTATTAATGCTGGAGCCCTCGTACTGGCGGATGTGATAGTTTCGCACACCGAGGATTCGAAGAAAGCTATTCGCGAGTTTGCTCGAACGCTCACGGGTAACTTCGCGATAGATTATGACGACGTTGTCGCCCAATCCGAGCGGAAGTGGGGTGACAGGAATGCCGCGCTTGCTCATTTTCTAAAGAGTTTTGGCAATCTGGAAAATCCGGTTGACGTTGTGCTCGACACATACGTACATCACTGCGCACTCTCTATGACCTGTTTGGATCTGGCGCGCGCCTTTCGATACCTTGCACACGGCGGATGTAATCCAGACAACGGTGAACGGCTAATGACGGCAAGCCAAACGAAGAGGATCAATGCGCTGATGTTGACCTGCGGGGTATACGACGCCGCAGGAGACTTTGCGTACCGAGTTGGGCTCCCAGCGAAAAGTGGAGTGGGTGGGGGCATTGTCGCTATCATGCCGGGGGCTTGGACGGCGGCAGTTTGGTCACCGGGACTAAACGAGCGAGGGAATTCACTGGCTGGGACTTTGGCATTGGAGCTACTGACGTCAAAGAGCGGGATTTCGATCTTCTAGATGCACACACCTTAAGACGAATTGATCACGGTGATCAGCATTCAGGTCTCACCACATATAGTCGCGAAGTCAAGTGAGCCAGAAGATGTGGCACCCCCGGCTGTTCTCCTGGATAGGCCTCCAATGCACGGAGTGGTGCGCGACGGAATCCGTGGTTCAGCGGGCAGGGCCCTCGCCGGAGCAAGGTTGGCGGTGATCTTCGGTTCGCTGGTTATACTCCTTCTCGGAGGTTGCGATAAGCAGACGGAGTACTTGCTGGACGCGTACACGCCGCCCGTATTCAGCGACGAAGTCCAGAAGTACATCTCTTTTGACGCTCCATCCTTTGC
>CBDTVC010000685.1:0-2335 GCA_965363925.1 uncultured bacterium
CCCCACCTGCCCAAAGCGTAAATGCACCCAAAAGGGACCATTACCCCTTCTCGGGCTGGTATTGACACCTTAGATCTTCTTGTCCGACCTGTTTTGGTGCCCAGGATTCAACGCGGGCCGTCAATCGCCAGGCGATGCCAAAATTATATGCCGTCCGCTTAAAAACCAGTTGATGAATTGCCGATTACCCGTTAGAGGTGTCCGGTCGACCAGCACATCGTAGCTGACCATTCGCGGAGAAGCATCAGGCAACGCCCCGGCGTTTCAGGAAGCGCACCTCAACGTCGCCAACCGGGCCGCTACGTCCAATACTGTTAATTGGTCACCGGAAAACTGGGATCAGGTCGGGGAAGCCGGATTTGATCAACGAACACCGGATCTCTCGACAATGATTGCAGAGATTGTCAACGAATCCGGTTGGAGTAGTGGGAACGCGATGGTACTAATGATTGACGGTACTGGTACACGGACAGCCGAATCGTACAACGGAAGTTCTTCAAAAGCACCGGTTCTCCACATCGATTACGAAATGTAGAATCGGACATATAACTAAGGAAACAGAAGTAATGGGGTAGATAGGTTGACAGCCGCGCAGACTGTTCCAACCGGTCCAGGACCCTCATTACACTGAACAACGAAGCCTCGCACCCGCGGGGCTTTGTTGTATCCAAAAAGCACGGTTGTCGGGCGGCGTCTCGACTTGCCGCAATCCAGGACTGGTCAAATTGATGGCAATGCTAGCCATTGCTCCGAGTGAACAACCGGTCACCATCGGTTATGACCGCGAATCAGTTGGGGTGTTCGGCGGTATGTCCGGCGTCGGGGCTCGCCTTCACGGACCGTCGCAACAGATCGTACCTCGAACTTCATGGATGATCAGACAACGCTTGCGTAGCAATCAACGCTGACCGATCGAATCAACGAATAGAATCCAGCTGGCGTAGGCGTGCAAATGGTCAATATGATCGGGCGCCGTGTTGCCCGCAAAGCCACGAATGTCCAACTGTCCCACGATCGCCTCACTGACCTGCTGCATGCCCAACGGCCCCCAACTAAGCACCGACTGGCGTTTAATGCCTATCCGACCCACGATGTAGTCAGCTGTCTCCGTAGTGCTCGCATACGTACCGGGAAAGATCTCGGAGTGTGTGATCAGCATCCGTTTCTCACCATCCGCAGCAAGCTGGGCAAACCGCACAAACGGAGAAAGTTGGGTCGAATCAACTTGTCCACCGTCGGCAATCGGCAGTCGCTCCGGCACGTACGAGCTATGAAGGGCATCCATCAGAACAACGACATCAATTAGTTTGAGGTTGCCAGGCTGGCGGAGTATTCCCCGAACGGCCCCGTATCCAGCACTGAATGCCGTGACGGTAACCTGTCCCCAAACAGGATCGGTTTCGGATGCTCGAGAAGGGTCCCTACGTGCGCGCTCACGCAAAGAGTCTGAAACGACCCGCAGCAATTCCGCGAACGCATTCCCAGCGAGGAACGGGCGCTCGTATGCAGACGAACCCGAACCAAGATTAACGACCACGCCAACCGCCGTTCGAGTGCGATGTGCGACCCCCTGATTCGGAATGAATGATGCACCGTGAAAATGAATAAAAAGATCAACCGAGTCTTGGCGGAGTTGATCGGGCCAGTACACCTCGACGTCTTTTCCAAGTAGCGCAACGGTTGGCAGCTGATGGCTGTTAATGTTCAGATCAACGATTCGATCATGTGCTCGCGAGATCTCTACCATCGGTGAAGGAAACTGGGAAACCATCGATGGCTTGGGTGCCGATGAGCAACCGCAAACGTAAATCAGCACGGTGAAGACCATGGCTGGCAGGCCACGGGCAGGCTGATAGAATGAGTTATTCATTGTCGCTATGGAGACGGGAAAAGTCTTGTGACGGACCGCAGCGAACCCGCTAAGTCTTCGTGCGGTTCTGAGACGAAGAGCCAGTATCGTGATCGTCAGAATCCAAAGGGTCGTCTAGTCTAATCCGCCTTGTTCGATCAGGCGACGCGGTTCCCGCCACGGGGATCTCCACGTGGGTCTCATCAGAGTCAACACGTGAGCCGGTAGTCAGCGCGGACGACTGAGAAGCGCGCTCGATCCGGGCAGCCTTTTCAATCTCTCCCTGGATCTTGTCGAGCTGCTCGCGCCTCTTCTTATAGAGAGCACCGTATCCGATACGCGTGGCCAGAAACACCAGCGCAAGAGCAGCAAACTTGATCGAAATAGCAGTCGCTGAGAACGCGCTTGCACCCCCCAACGGTAAGCCGATGAGTAACGTCAGGATGAGCGGGACATAATGAATCAGAAAACCAGGCATCACGAGCG
>CBDTVC010000686.1:0-2332 GCA_965363925.1 uncultured bacterium
CTCGTTCGCGGTTAGACACGTGGCAGCGCGGGTCTAACGACGGGCAATCCAGAGCACTCTGCACTCATTTCCATAAATGGGTATCCAAAGGGAGAAAAATGATGAAGATTCAAAAGCTCGTCATGGCGTTAGCCATGACGGTTTGTTTCGTGGGCTCGTCCTACGCGCAGACAGCGTCGCATGACGTGACGATTGTTGTTCCGGAATTCAACCTGATTTCAGTATCAGGCGATGTGACCTTGACACTTGGCGCACCGGCTACCGCTGGTGCCGCACCTGCAGATGCAACCGATAATACCGGTTCATTCTCGGTCACAACGAACGCAACTACGGCGAAGAAAATCACCGCGTCATTGGGCGGAGCGTATGCGTCCGGTATTTCGCTTTCCGCTAACCTTTCAGGTATCGGAACAACTGCCGGATCCGTCGCCCTGTCAACAACCGCACAGGATGTCGTTACAGGTCTTACGCAGGTCGCCGGTTCGGGCACGATTGGGTACACAGCTACTGCTACAGCAGCAGCCGTCCCGACCGCTGGCGAAACGGAGACAGTAACCTATACTTTGACGAACTAGCAAAGCTAAGTCGTTAATTAGTGTTCCTATTGGGCAAGGGGTCCGTCGTGTTGTGACGGACCCCATATGCTCATTGCCGATTCGCGACGGCTTGCAGGAAGATGAATATCATCCTGAAGTTTCTGTTCGCTTCGTTCGTCGTTGGTTTCCTCACCTCCGTAAACGAATGCAGCGCGCAGTTCTTATCCCTATCAGGCGCAGACATCAGCCTAACAATCCGTGCCCCACTGGCCGCAGGATTGGATCCCAGATCAGACACTGATGCGTCTAGTCGACTAACGTGGTTCTTTGCTCCGCGCGGAAGAACCAAAATCGTGGTCAGCACAGTTGCGCCCAGCCAGGACTTTCGACTCTTTGTTCAGGCGATCAACGTACTGGGTGGGGATGCTCGTCCAGAAATCCAACTCCTTAACGGGATGAGTCCGCGTGATTTTGTCCGCAATGTTACCAGTTACTGGTGGATTCTTGGCCGCACTGATGTCTCGTATCGGGCTGAAGCCCCAGCTATCCTTGGAAACTCGAATTCCAAAGGCAACGACCAACACACGGTCGTCTACACGTGGGTGGCGCAATGACGTATGTCAATTCAAACGCGCAGTTTTCCCAGATCGGACTATTCAACTCCGATAGCCCACCCGCTCTGCCACTTCGAGCTTATAGCGTCTTAGCGGCAACTTCGCGACAGTCTGAAAAGAGAATCAATAACACCAACAACCTGGATTGCCAGTTAGAGGCAACCATGTTGCAACCGGTTGCACCGATAGCTTCAAATTCGCTCGCCATGAAAATCCTTCTCAGTTTGTTAACCAGTCTGACCTTTGCGACAATATCAACCGCACAGATTGCGGTTATTGGTTCGCTGGCACACGACAATGACGCAGCTCCCGGCGCACGATACTCGGGTACGGTTGAACTTCACAACAACGGAACTGAATCCCGCCAGGCGAAGATTTTTCAGACGGATTACTCGTTCAACTATGAAGGCGCCAATTCTTTCGATGCCCCGGGATCTGTAGACCGATCCAACGCAAACTGGGTTACGTTTAATCCGTCCTTCGTGACGATTCCACCGGGCGAATCTGTGCCAGTGGCTTATGAGGTTGTCGTGCCGTCAGACACGGTCGGGGCAATGGCCGGTTCGTACTGGAGCGTGCTTATGATTGAAGACGTACCAGCTGATTCGCCGGAGTCAACCATCAAGACCAACCGAGAAGAGATCCAGGTCGGCATTCGTGAAGTTTTTCGGTACGCCGTTCAGATCGCGACACACATCCGAACCCACGAAGAGTTCAACATCGAATTCATCGGCGTGGGTCTCGTAAATGAGACCGATCAACCCCGATCCCTCAGAGTCGCCGTTGCGAATGCAGGGAATGCGTTTGTACGGCCAGATGTTTGGATCGAAGTGTTCGACGGAGCCGGCAAGAAACGGGCAAAGATCGATGGGAAGGCGGCCCGGTTGTATCCAGAAACCTCAGTGAGCCACCTGTTTGATCTGTCAGGGTTTGAAGCTGGTGAATACGAAGTGCTGGTTGTAGTCGACGCTGGAGACGACAACGTTTTTGGCGCACAATACTCGGTAGCCTTGTAACCCATTGCGCCACCTCGCGAAATATCTTGATTGGGCTGTGATTGCTTTCCGTGTGATTGCTTTCAAGGCGACTGCCTTCGACTCGATTGCTTCCAACGTGTCTGCTTTCAAGGCGATCGCTTTCAGGACCATCGCTTTCAGGACCATCGCTTTCAGGACCATCGCT
>CBDTVC010000687.1:0-2331 GCA_965363925.1 uncultured bacterium
TCCGAGGAGCCCCTGTTGGAGACCGATCCTACGCTCATGTGCGAACTGCTGGTCGGCTTGCCGGACATCAACATCGAAGGAATCGGTGACTGGCCAAGATCGCTGCGAATCGCAGATCGACTCCGGCGATTGGCAAGGCCGGCGTTAGTCGGCTGCGGATCTGGCAGGCTACCGTCGACCTGACTGCTTACGCTTGAGTGGACCAAGCCGATATTGTACCAACGTTCCAGCCAACCTATCTTTGGCCGGTCTCTCTATAACCTGCCTGTCAGGTACGTTGGCGCTTATGATCTCTTCTGTCAGCGATGCGACTTTTACTCTGGCCGCATTGCCCCCAATGCCTCGGCCCAATCGAGTTCTGTTGACGACGCCCGATTATTTCGAGGTTGAATACGTCATCAATCCTCACATGCAGGGCAACATCGGGTCTGTCGATTTGCCAGTTGCACACGATCAGTGGGATCAACTCGTTTCTGTCTACCGATCAATCGGTATGGACGTTGAGACTATTCGTGGCGTTGAAGGACTGCCGGATATGGTGTTCTGCGCCAACCAGACACTTCCCTATATCTCAGCCGATACGGAGAGTCGAGGAATTGTGCTAAGTGCCATGCACGCTCCGCAGAGGAGAGGCGAAGTCGACACTTATCGCGAGTACTTCGAATCGATCGGATACGACGTCATTCAGCTTTCGAGTAACGTTGTCGACTTCGAAGGAATGGGAGATGCCAAGTGGCATCCTGGTCGGAGATTGATTTGGGGTGGACACGGGTTTCGTACCAGCGCTTTGGCGTACGACGAAATTTCAGCCGCACTCAATGTCCCGGTCATTACGTTACGACTTGATGATCCGGAATTTTATCACCTCGACACATGCCTATCCGTATTGTCTGAGACTGACGCGATCGTGTACCCTCCTGCCTTTACCGAGAACGGACTTGAACTTTTGAATCGCTATTTCACAAGACTCATCGTTGTGCCGGAATACGAGGCACGCAGTCTTTTCGCGGCCAACGCACATTGCCCCGACGGACAACACGTCATCATCCAACGAGGATGCGACAAGACGAACGAGCAGCTGGTGGAACTCGGATACACGCCAATTGAAGTTGACACATCGGAGTACCTGAAATCTGGCGGATCCGTATACTGCATGAAGCAGATGTACTGGTAGACTAAAGCTGCCGCGCCCAATTTAGGTAGTTGGCGCGAAAGAAGTTGACGCGCGTCCTCATGCGGATCTCAGTCGTTATCCCGACTCTTAACGAAGCTGACAGTATCGCGGCAACGATTGCGTCCGTGAAACAGCAGTCAGGTTTGTACGAAGTGATTGTTGTGGACGGAGGATCGACAGATTCTACCGTGATGCAGATCCCCATCAGCGAAAATATCGTGGTCGTCGAAGCTGCGCAAAGAGGAAGGGCCCTTCAAATGAATGAAGGTGCAGCCGGCGCTACTGGTGAAGTCTTCCTTTTCCTACACGCGGATACGCTGCTCCCTCCGTCCGCTTTCGAAACGATTCGTTCGTCGGTGGCAGCTGGTGGCGTGGGTGGTGCTTTCCGTCTTAAGTTCGACCATCCGACGCCACTACTTGGCTTTTCCGCGTGGTTTACCCGATTCCGATTCGGCGGCATTTGTTTTGGTGACAGGGCCCTCTTCGCAACTCGAGATGCTTTTGTTGGGGCGAATGGTTTTCCAAACGTTCCGATTTTTGAAGATCTGGAGTTTGTTTCGAAACTCAGGGCCCGTGGGTCTTTCGACTTCCTGCCACTTAGCGTCATTACGTCTTCGCGACGGTACGCTTCGAAGGGTGACTGGCGACAGCAATGGTTGAACACAAAACTGTGGCTCAGATACCAAATGGGAACGAGTCCGCAAGCCCTTGCTGATAAATACTGGTATCCAGAAGAGTGAAGTAGTGCACCAATAAGACACTGATCTCGACCTGCCAAGTCGTCCTCCGCCATTTGTCAGGTCGACAACGGCAACCACGCTGCAATGACGTACTCTCGCTCCAAGCCAGGCCGGACAATTGGTGCACGCCAGATTACGATTGAGACGGCTCGAACGATCAGTCGAACGCCCCTCTAGTCGATAAGGTAGCGTACGCCAACAAACACGTTCCGGGTCGCCGCTGGAAAGAACTGAGGTGCACCAAATCCCGCGTTGCCAAACTGAAGCACTTTCGCGTTGAGCAAGTTGTTTACGTCAAGGGACAGTTGCAATCCTTCCATCTTCCCGGAGAAGTAGTACCTGAAATTCGCGTTTGCCAGCACATGTGGATCGACAACATTGCGATCGCCGGGGGTCTTCCCTGCATTGTCGACAAAC
>CBDTVC010000688.1:0-2324 GCA_965363925.1 uncultured bacterium
GCAAACGAGAACGACTTGGAATGATGATCAAAGTAGTCCTGCAGATCAACCGGGATCTGATCAAGGGCGCGCGCTTGCGCCTGCGACGGAACTGCGGTGTTCAGAAGCGAGGTGTTCAGTAGCGATTCTTCGCCCGCGTTCCGGCCGGAAACAGAAAGTCGGTAAAGCAAGGCAATCACTACCGCTGTCAACAAGGCGGCGGGCCAATGACCAGCAGCGAGAATCATCCCAACCGGCAGAGCAACCGTCACGAGATAGTACAGCCACATCCAGCCCGTCGTCGAGTCTGAAACGAGATCACGCAACCTTGTTTTGTCGAGGGCAAACATTAGTACGAGACCAGTCACAAACCATCCCGCAAGGTTAATGAGCGGCATCCCGTAGTAAGATCCTGGCTCGCCCCAAGCCCAGTACACTGTGATAAAACTCATGGCCGGGTCAAGCGCCAGGTCCCAAGCTGTCAGCAGTGCAGCTCCGAAAAGGACCTTGCCCCAAGAATGGCCAAACCGATGCGTCGCAATCAGGTACGCGGGCACAGCCATCAAGAACCAACTTACCGGAATCAGCAGCGGAACGAGATCAAACCATTTTGCGCCGAGAAGCGACGTGTATTGGTACGGACCAAACGGCAGGCCGGTGCTCGTTCCCAATAGTTCTGATGCGAGACTCAGCAAATACACAAGCACAAACGCCTGGAGCCAATCAACACCACATTTACGAACCAGGAAGACAACCAACACGACAGCGCCAACAAGGATATGAGCCTGCGCAAAGAAGTTGAAGGAGGTGGCGTAGAAACCGGGAATCCAGGAAAATCCCGGACGAGAAGCGAGCTCGCCTAAATTAGCGGGACCCCACGGCGATACAACGAAATACAGGTATCCAAAGACAGCGACGGCGGTGAACCCGATTAGCGGACTCATCTCAATCAACCTCGCAACCAACGGGGATCTTGATCGGACTACTCTCATGCTACGTTCTCCGGAACCGCTACCTGAGGTTCCTTGGCTAATTCAGATGCCACAGACCGTGCCCACTCGTTAAACGCTGTGATCGAACCAAAACGATCCAGTTGGGAGAATGGATACTCCGGTATCTGAAGATCTTGAGACAGTATACTACCTCCACCAACGGCAAGACTGTAAGGTTTTGCCGGATCATACATACGTGCAAGAGCGCGAACGAGCATGACGGCGTCTGCTGGGCCATGGGGAGGCACAAACGAAATTCCAACCAGTCGAACATCCCATTTGTCTTGTTGTGTGGCAATGTCTTCTGCGGGCACGTTGCGGCCCAGGTAGACGGTCTGCCAACCATTATACTCCAGCGCTGCCCTAACCATCAAGGCTCCAAGTTCATGGTCCTCGCCCGGAGCACAAGCAACCAATGCCAACGGTTTGGTCGATGTGAGAACGGGGCGTCTATTTCGGACAGACGCGATGCAGTCTCCAAGAATCTGTGTCATTCGGTGTTCATCGCCAGTCGTAATGACACCCGCTAACCAGTCTTCACCGATCTTTCGAAGCACTGGACCAAATACCTCGTCAAACAACGTACCCACGCTGACGCCTGAATCAAGGAGCAACAAGGTTAATTGCTGCGCGAACGACTCTCTATTGGCTTCCGTGGAGTTGAACAGAAGTGTTGCAATCTCTTTGAACTGTCCTTTGGATGCTTCCTGAATTGCCATCCACACGTCTCGCTCATTGGGCGCAAACGCAAGAAGCGTGGAGACGATCTTTTCGGAACGGGCAAAGTCCATTACGTCAGCAAATCGGAGACGGCGATGGCCGCCGCGTGTTAGCCGTACGGGCATCATGCCGTCGTTGCACCATCGCTTGATAGACGATTCGTGCACGTTAAGAATCTGAGCCGCCTGGCGAGTTGATACAAACAGGTCTAAATTATTCATAATCGCTTATTTGTCTTATTCGATTGTTTTTGACACCAATATTCAAATACAAAGTTCCATTTATTCGTTCATATTTATATAATGAACGTATTATCTTCTTTTTTATCGATCCAGGTGTAAAACATCACCGAAATAGCCACTCAGGCGTATACACAACCCGTTTAGACCGCTCAGCTGCAAAGCCCGCTTCTACACGAACTAATGAGCCTGAAGAAATTCCGGCCTTTTTGAATCGAAATTTCGCTGAAGCCGCGGCGCCACCACACGGCTTCCACGAATCGGACCTAACTCAACCCGCACCCAATCATCAATGGCAACCAAAAGGTCAGATCTCGACGTAGCCGTAGTCGGAGCGGGTCACAATGCGCTGATCGCGGCCGCATACCTGGCCAAGGCAGGATACCGGGTCGGG
>CBDTVC010000689.1:0-2308 GCA_965363925.1 uncultured bacterium
GGTGGATGGTGTGCCGAATCAGAACCTCGTGTGGAAAGACACAGCCATTGTTCCGGTTGGCTCAACTGCCGACTTCCTTGTGGATATGACGAACCCCGGTAAGTGGATGATGCACTGTCACATTGCTGAGCACTTGCAGGCTGGTATGATGCTGGGATTTACCGTAACCGATGACGGTTCACTGACGCCAGATGCGCAGTAAGTCAGGAGCGGCTGTAATGACGCGCGCCGATACAAGCTACATCTAGTCTCGCCTGTCGACTGCAAACGCTAATTGTGCGGCCGCCACAATCGGCTAGTCTGCCTTGCAGTCTCCGGATCTCGCGCTTCGCATTTCAACAATTTCGGATAGTCGAAACTCCCGTTCGTAAGCTCCCAGGTGTCCGTATTGCCCCTCGGCGCTTTCGCTTCCCACGAAACGCACGTAAACCTGCTCATAGTGTTGGGTCGCGACGCGGCTATATTGCCTTGAGAGGCTATCTGATAACGCCCCCGTCGCGTTAGTCGTGATTACCCACCAGGACTCAGATACTAAACAGGGCGAAAATCGACTTTCCTCAAAGCCCCAGGAATAGAAGCCCTCGCGCGCGTCGGGATAGTCGTCTCCGGATGGAAGGAGGCTACATCCGGTGGCGATCAGTAATCCTGCGAACAAGGTCAGAGAAACAGAAATGGTTGTTGGTCTCATGGCGGTTTGCAGAAGGCGATGATTCTTGGAGTAGTACCAGCTTGGCGAGGACGGTCGTCAGGTTCATCCGGACTGTCATCCGTGATACGACTCTTAGACAGCCGCCGGTTATCCGATATTCCCGATTGAACAAGATTCGATATTAGCGGCAGCTGCTTCCTGTCCGGTAGGCCTCGACGAAGCCGATGTGATTCACTCTGATCGCAGAGAGTCAACAGGGTTTGCCAGCGCTGCACGAAACGACTGATACCCAACAGTTGCGTAAGCAACAACAAACACCGAGACAGCAGCAACCACAAACATGCCGACACCCAATTGTGTGTGGAATGTGAAGCCGTTGAGCCAGTCGGTCATGAGGTAGTAGGCTACGGGTGCGCTCACGACAAAAGCTATGATTACAAGTTTGGCAAAATCTTTGGAGAGCAATAAAGCAACTTGTGTTGCGGAAGCGCCGAGCACCTTTCGGATACCTATTTCTTTTGTGCGACGTTCAGCCGTGAATGCTGCAAGGCCGAACAAACCCAGACAGGCAACAAACAGTGCGAGGCCCGCGAAGTAGCTTGCAAGAGTTCCAATGACAAACTCACTCCGGTAGGTAGACTCGTAATTGTCGTCCAGGAACTGGTATTCAAATGGGAACGCCGGACTAAACTTTGTGAATACCTCCTCGAACGCTGCAAGCGCATCTTCCGTCTGACCGGCTGCCGTTCGCAAGAACAAGATCCCGTTGTCTTCAGGCTCGAGCCGAAAAATCAGCGGCTGTATTGCGTCATACATGGATGCCATGTGGAAGTCCTTTACGACACCAACGATCTGTCCGTCGCGGCCCCATACCGCCAACCGTTGTCCAACAGGATTGTCCAGTCCGATCGCTCGTGCAGCAGCTTCATTAATAACAACGTTGTTGGTGTCAGTCACAAATGCAGGCGAAAACGATCGGCCATCAAGTACTTCCATCCGCATCGTCTCTACGTAATCGATGCTGGCTCTAATAAGAGAGAACAGCGTCCGATCGTCCGCAGACTTTCCATCCCATTCCACTCCATCGGTAGACGTGTTCACCTCAAGTGGGTTTTCTGAACCCGATGTTACGCTCGTAATGCTAGGGTACTGGAGCAATTCAGACCGAAAGGTCTCAAACTGCTCGCTAGCACCACCAACCAACTCACTGAACACGACGTTCTCCTTATCCACACCAAGATTCTTGGTACGGATGTAGTCAAGTTGACTATAGACCGTAAACGTGCAGACGATCAGTGCGATGGAAACGGCAAACTGAAATACAACCAGGCTCTTTCGTAAGCCGCTGCCGGCCGATGCATGCAAATCGCCACTTCGAAGTACGCGAGTGATTCGAACTCGCGACAAATAGATGGCCGGGTAAGCACCGGCAACCAATCCCGTCAGGACCGTCAGCGCCGCAAACTGCGCCCACGACGCGGGATCAGCCAAAGTCATTTGTTTGCCAGCAAGCGCGTTGAAACTCGGCAACAGCAACCAGACGGCGACAGCGGCAAAACCCAGCGCCACGAGCGCAGTCAGGATGGCTTCACCCAGGAAAAGACCCGCAAGGCTACGCTGAGAACTACCGAAAGACTTGCGAATTCCGATCTCCAACGC